>WTHL01000174.1 GCA_011523155.1 Synechococcus sp. PL34863bin_39
GGGAGCGCAGATAGGCGGCCGGAGCCATCGCCCAGGCCTCAGGCGCGGACGCCATCACCCCACCGTTTGACGCGTGATAGACAGCACTGATCGGTTTCCCCTGCCACAGCAGCACCTGCCCCTCGGTGGCCTTGATCGCCCGACGGACGGACGGACCGGCATGACGAGGATCGCTGTACACCTGGCACTGGGTGTCGCTGCAGAGGTGGTAACCGTCGAGCCGGAAGCGATGGCTGTTCGCCAGAGCCCAGGTGCGTGCGAGCACAGCCTGGGCTTCCAGAGCCGCTGGCGGTGACCCGGCACCGATCTCGTGGGGCACAACCCCCTCGAGATAGCGCTCGAGGGGCACCTGCTCCAGCAGGGTCCAGGTTCCGTAGGCATCCGGCTGAAGACGGAAGGGACCACGCATGACCCCCCCCTGCCAGCGCAGCCCATCCGGAGCCTCGAGCAGCAGGGGCCCCGTCTCCAGACGATCGCCCGCCGGCGTCTGAACCGAGGGGGTCACCACCGTGGTGATGGTCTGCGTCGTGATGCGGTGACTGACGTCGGGCAATGGCGGTGCATCGGCCGGAAGCCACACCTCCCAGGCATCGGGATGGGCCACCTGCGCCCTCGCACCTTTGGCACGCCAACGCTGCGCCACCCGCTCAGCCGACTCAAAGCTGGCGAAAGGCCCCGCCACAAGACGAGAAATGGTCAACGGTGCCGGCAGGGGGCTCCGCCTCCAGCGGATCAGCAGCGTGGCGGCACGGACCAGCTCCGCCGGGCCATCGCTGTCCCCGGCCTTGCTGAGTCGCAGAGGGGCAGGGCCTGCGCTGGTCAGTTGCAGGGGTACCGGCGATGCATCGGACTCCGGACTCCGACCGAGATGGTCCGCGAGGGCCACCCAGAGAGCCTGGGCGGAAGGCGCCGGGGGCGGCGCCACGCCGCGATGCGTCGGAATCACCGGTCTCGGCTGCACCAATGGCGGTGGCACATCCTTCGCGCGACAACCGAGCGTGAGCAGGCTGAGCACCATCAGAGAACGAATGAAGCAGCTCCGTTGCACTCCGCTCGGCATCCGGATCATTGGCTGGGGGAAGGGTGAGGGCGTATTGTTGTCGTTTGTGCCACGAGCCGCCAGACAAATGCCCAAGCTCAAGACCCGCAAAGCAGCCGCCAAGCGGTTCAAAGCAACCGGCACTGGCAAGTTCATGCGTCGCCGCGCCTTCCGCAATCACCTGCTCGATCACAAGAGCCCCAAGCTGAAGCGTCACCTGGGCACCAAGGCAGTCGTGGACCGCACCGATGAGGAGCGTGTGGCCCTGATGATGCCTTACGCCTGATCGAGCCTGAGCTCGCTCATCACGAACTGTCTGTCCATCCTTTTTCCTTCCTACTGAGTCATGGCACGCGTCAAGAGGGGCAATGTCGCCCGCAAGCGCCGCAACAAGATCCTGCGCCTTGCCCGTGGTTTCCGTGGCAGCAACGGCACCCTCTTCCGCACCGCCAACCAGCGGGTGATGAAGGCCCTCTGCAACGCCTATCGGGACCGTCGTCGTCGCAAGCGGGACTTCCGTCGTCTCTGGATTGCACGCATCAATGCGGCCGCCCGCCTCAACGGCATGAGCTACAGCCGTCTGATCGGTGGACTCAAGAAGGCTGATATTCGTCTCAATCGCAAGATGCTTGCCCAGCTTGCGGTTGCAGATCCAGGTAGCTTCTCCAACGTTGTGACGACAGCCAAGGGTTGAACCGAGGCTGACCAGGAGAACATCCCGTGACCAATGGTCTCCTCCCTCAGACCTATCTGCTGGGACTGATCGGATTGCTGGCGATCGTGGCCGTCGTGGCCGGTCGTCAGCTTTTGCGTGTCCGCAAGGACGAGCTGAACCTGATCAAGCTCGAACAGACTGGTGCCGCCACGTCGAAGGACGCCGGACAGCTCTACGAACTGGCATCCGTTCAACTGCGCAAGCGCCTCTATCCCCAGGCGACGGCCAACCTGAAGCAGGCCCTCAAGCGTCTTTCGGGTGAGCCCGATGAAGCCAGGGCGTTGGTCGAAAACGCACTCGGGTTTGCCCTGGCGGCTCAGAAGGATTTCGACGGGGCGGTGAAGCACTACAAAGCCGCCATCAACGCGAAGGCGGATTACCCCGTTGCTCTCAACAATCTCGCTTTCGCCCGAGAACGACTTCTGCAACCGGATCAGGCCGCCGACCTCTATCGCAAGGTGTTGACGCTGGAACCGTCCAACGGCACAGCCATCAAGCGACTCAAACGGGTTGAGCGTCAACTGCGCTCAACCCCGGAGGCCGCTTCACCAAAGTCCGCGAACAGGAACGGCTTCTAACACGTCGATTTCTTCGACACAGGGAACAGGCTGGAGCTGGAGTCGGCCGCCTGCATGGGTCAGCCTCGGCGCCTGCCAGCCCGACAGACTGAAGCCCTGATTGCCGAGAAAATCACCGCCGAATTCCAGATCGGACGATTCAATCGAGTTGAGGATCAGCAGGCTGAGCTGATCCGACTTGGCATTGAGGTTGCCCTGAACGGACGTGTTCAGACCGCCAACATCCATGGCGCCGCGCACGTCGACCATCTGACCGTAGGCGCGAACATCGGACAGGCTCAGCAACACAAGCTGCTCCGTGCCGTCAGGGAAGCCCCGATAGGTGCCGCACCACTCGCGCGGCAGTGTGGCCGCCAGATCGGCCGCCCGTGCCACAGGGTCGAAACGCTCCACACTGCCCTCGAGCATCAATGGCGTCGCCAGGCGTGAAGAATCCAGGGGTAGCTGGCTTTCAAGCGGCGCGACGGTTTCAACCGGAAGATCCACAACAGGTGGAACAGGCATGGTCCAAACAGGATGATGGGCTCAAGGTAGGTCCATTCCCCCAGACCTGTTCATTCCAAGACCCGTTCACACACCACTTCCTGCTTCGTCAGCATGTCCAAGGTTCCGACCTCGCTCCCAGAACGCCGCATGTCTGATTCAGATCCTCTGCTGATCGGCGGTCGGCAGTTCAACAGCCGTCTGTTCACCGGCACGGGCAAATATCCGACCCTGCGTGCGATGCAACAGAGCCTTGAAAGGTCCTGCTGCGAGATGGTCACCGTTGCGGTCAGGCGTGTGCAGACCGCGGCAACCGGTCATGAAGGTCTGATGGAGGCCATCGACTGGTCCCGGATCTGGATGCTCCCCAACACCGCTGGCTGTGCAACAGCTGACGAGGCGGTGAGAGTTGCCCGCCTGGGGAGGGAGCTGGCCAAACTGGCGGGACAGGAGGACAACACCTTCGTGAAGCTGGAGGTGATTCCCGACAGCCGTCACCTGCTGCCGGACCCCATCGACACCCTGAAGGCGGCCGAACAGCTTGTCGGTGAGGGCTTCACCGTTCTTCCCTACATCAATGCCGATCCTCTGCTGGCCAAGCGCCTCGAAGAGGTGGGCTGTGCGACTGTGATGCCCCTGGGCTCACCGATCGGATCAGGCCAGGGTCTGCGCAACGCCGCCAACATTGAGCTGATCATCGAGAACGCCAGCGTGCCTGTGGTGGTGGATGCCGGAATCGGTGTGCCCAGCGAAGCGGCCCAGGCCCTGGAAATGGGTGCTGCCGCTGTACTGGTCAACAGCGCCATTGCCCTCGCCGGTGATCCGCCGGCCATGGCGGACGCCATGGCACTGGCCGTTCAGGCCGGCCGCACAGCACATCTGGCAGGTCGCCTGCCGCAACGCCAGAGTGCCTCCCCGAGCTCGCCAACCACCGGTGTCGTCAGCAGCTGAGACGGAGAACGACATCCGAAAGCCATGAAGGAGCATGGCGAATTTGATTCAGGCCGCCTGAATTCCCATAAGGTCCCCGCCAGAGACCTTGAACCGATGCAAGTCACCGAAGAGGACGGTGGACGCCTGAATGCGTTTGCCAAAGAACCTCGCATGGAGGTGATGGACGCGCAATCCAGCCGCAGCAACAGCTCTCGGCTGTTCATCGTGGGAGGCGGCGTGCTGGTCGTCGCGCTGATGGCCCTGACGATGATGATCAGCTGAAAACCCTGTAGTAGCTTGCCTCAGATCAGCGTTCGGCACGCTTCGACAGGAGTTTGAGGTGAAGGTTCTCGTTCTCGGCGGTGACGGCTTCTGTGGCTGGCCCTGTGCAGTGAATCTGGCGGATGAGGGTCACGACGTCGTGATCATCGACAACCTCAGTCGCCGCAAGATCGACATCGACCTTGAGGTGGAGTCCCTCACTCCGATCACCACGATCGGCGAGCGCCTGAAGGCCTGGGAGGAGATCGGTGGCAAGCCCATGCGCTTTGTGCACATGGACATCGCCCACGAATATCAGCGTCTGCTCGATCTCCTGATCGCGGAACAGCCCGATTCCGTCGTCCACTTCGCCGAACAGCGCGCCGCTCCCTATTCGATGAAGAGCAGCGCCACCAAGCGCTACACCGTCGATAACA
>WTHL01000064.1 GCA_011523155.1 Synechococcus sp. PL34863bin_39
TCCATTGCGACGAAGATGCAACCAGGTAAGCACCAGACAGGCTGATGTCTAGGACATTGGCCATGACGGAGGTCTCGTCAGTGCAGCGGATCTCTGCTGATAGATCGCTGCTTAGAACGTAGCGTTTGCGTTTGCGCCTTCCTAGGTCAGAGCTCCTGGAGCCAGAACGTCTGTCTGGGGTTCTGATGAACACGCTCTGCACCTCTACTTAAGTTGGTTATAGGCCCTATGGAAGGCCAATGGCAAGAGTATTCTTATCTAAGAGCTTTCTTAGTGGCTGAGGGGTTTCTGAGGGGCTGCTGAAGCTATATCTAGGCCTTCTCTTTGTGCTGTTTGTTGGTTTGTGTTGATGGAGGCACACGCATTAGCTTTCGTGCGGTGGTTCCTGGTAACAGTTTGACGCCATTGTTGTTCGCTGCGATGGCCGATTGACTTCGATAAGTCTTGGAATTTTTTCCAGTTGCTTGATGTTTCGTGGTCATCAAGATCGGTTTGATTCCCCCACGTGCTGACTGAACCAATAAAAAAGGCCCTCGAAGAGGGCCTTCCGTGTATTGAGGCGTGATTGTTTAGTCCTTGTGACTTGATCAAGCGTCGTAGTACATGGTGAACTCGTGGGGATGAGGGCGCTGGCGGAGCTGTTGCACCTCCTCGTACTTGATGTCGATCCAGTTGTCGATGAAGTCCTTGGTGAACACACCACCTTCCAGCAAGTAGTGGTGGTCGGCGCGCAGTGCCTCAAGAGCACCGTTGAGGGACGCAGGCACCGTGGCGATCTTGGCCAGTTCGTCGGCGGGGAGTTCGAAGAGATCAACATCAACCCCAGCACCAGGGTCGATCTGATTCTTGATGCCGTCGATTCCTGCCATCATCATCGCGCTGAAGGCGAGATAGGGGTTGGCCAGGGCGTCACCGGAGCGGAATTCAAGTCGCTTCGCCTTGGGGCTGGGGCCGGTCAGCGGGATGCGGACCGCGGCTGAACGGTTGCCCTCCGAATACACGAGGTTGACGGGAGCCTCGAAGCCGGGGACGAGTCGTTTGTAGCTGTTGGTGGTCGGGTTGGTGAAGGCCAGGAATGAAGGGGCATGCTTGAGAATGCCGCCGATGTACCAACGGGCCGTTTCGGACAGGTTGGCGTAGGTGCCTTCCCCGAAGAAAAGAGGAGCGCCAGCTTTCCAGAGGCTCTGGTGGACGTGCATGCCACTGCCGTTGTCAGCGAAGATCGGCTTGGGCATGAAGGTGGCTGTTTTGCCGTACTTCTTCGCCACGTTGCGGACGACGTACTTGTAGATCATCACGTTGTCCGCGGCCTGGATCAGCTCTGCGAACTTCATCCCGAGCTCATGCTGCGCCGTTGCAACCTCGTGGTGCTGCTTCTCGGTCGGAACGCCCAGCGCACCCATCGTCAGCAGCATCTCGCTACGGATGTCCTGCGACGTGTCGTTAGGTGAGACGGGGAAATAACCCTCTTTCAGCTGAATTTTGTTGGCAAGGTTGCCGCCTTCCTCAACGCGGTTGGTGTTCCAGGGTGCTTCGATCGAGTCGACGCTGTAGGAGCAGGATCCATTGGCGCTTTCGTAGCGCACATCATCGAAGAGAAAGAATTCAGGCTCTGGGCCGAAGAAAGCTGTGTCTGCCAGCCCTGTGCTGGTGAGGTAGTTCAGTGCTTTCTGTGCGAGAGCTCTGGGGCAGCGCTCGTAGGGTTCACCGGTACGCGGATCCTGGATCGAGCAGATCATGCTCAGGGTCTTGTGGCGGTAGAACGGATCAACCCAGGCGGTGTTCGGGTCGGGAACCATCGCCATGTCGGAGGCGTTGATGGCTTTCCAGCCGCGAATGGACGAGCCGTCAAAAGCAAGACCGTCTCGGAACGCATCCTCGTCAACGAGGTCGGAGCAGACAGTCAAGTGCTGCCACTTGCCATGCAGGTCGGTGAATTTGAGATCGATCAGCTCAATCCCTTCACTCTTGATGGTGTTGAGAACGTCCTGTGCGGTCTTTCCCATGGGGTCCTGGATGGCTCACTTAACTGTGACTTTGCGAACGTAAGCAGCCCAAGGGGCCCCTTTTGTATCAAGAGGCACACTTTGATCGCTGGATGTGGCGGGCCACCGTTTGGTCGGCCAGGTGGGCAGCTTGGTAACCGTTTCTGTCAACTTGGTCACATCGCTGAGCCGATGCGGGTTTTGCGCGGATTGACGGTGTTACGTTCAGCCTGACACCGTCTATGCCGCTGCCATGCGCGATGCCATCACCGGGTTGATTGGTCGCTACGACCAGCTCGGTCGCTATCTCGATCGCAATGCCATGGACAGCATCGATGGCTATCTGTCGGAAGCGGCTCTGCGGTTGCAGGCTGTCGAACTCATCAATCGTGAAGCGGCTGAGATTGTTCGCGAAGCCAGCCAGAGGTTGTTTCAGGGTGATCCTGAACTTCTGCTCCCCGGAGGCAATGCCTACACCACCCGGCGGCTTGCAGCCTGTCTTCGCGACATGGATTATTTCCTTCGCTATGCCAGTTACGCGCTGGTGGCCGGGGACTCAACCATCCTCAATGAAAGGGTGTTGAACGGTCTCGACGACACGTACAAGAGTCTCGGCGTCCCGACAGGCCCCACGGTTCGCAGCATCGTCCTCCTTGCTGATGTTCTCTGCGAAATGCTTGTGGAGAACGGCCTGTCCAACGACCAGACATCCGTTGTGCGTCAACCCTTCGACCACATGGCCGATGGACTGGCTGCTACCGACGTAAGGCAGCGCTGATTACGTTGCAATCCCGAAGCAAATCCAGGGTTGTGGTGATGACTGCGTAGGCTGACCGGCATCGTTCTCGATCCGGACCTTGACGTCTACGCACCCTCTTCCCTCGGTTGATTCGTGCCACCGTCGGTCTTTTGGCCCGATCGATACTCCTGCCCGCCTGCTGCTGGGGCCAGGCCCATCCAACGCCCATCCCACGGTTCTCCAGGCCCTGTCCCGAACCCCGATCGGTCATCTGGATCCGCTCTACGTCGATTTGATGGCGGAGGTCCAGGAACTGCTGCGTTACGCCTGGCAGACCGACAATCGACTCACGCTTCCCATGAGTGGAACTGGCAGTTCTGCCATGGAGGCAACCCTCGCCAACACCGTTGAACCTGGTGACCGCGTTCTCGTGGCTGTGAAGGGTTACTTCGGCAACCGCCTGGTTGATATGGCCGGTCGTTACAGGGCCGATGTGCGTGTTGTTGAAAAGCCCTGGGGTGAAGCGTTCTCTCTCGCAGAACTTGAAGCGGCCCTGATCGAGCACAAGCCGGCGATCCTGGCCCTGGTTCACGCCGAGACCTCCACAGGCATCTGCCAGCCGATGGAGGGAATAGGTGACCTCTGTCGGAAGCATGATTGCCTGCTTCTACTGGATACGGTCACTTCACTTGGAGGTGTTCCCCTCTTCCTCGATGCCTGGAAGGTGGATCTGGCCTACAGCTGCAGCCAGAAAGGACTCAGCTGCCCTCCGGGTCTGGGACCCTTCACCATGGGCCCCCGCGCTGAGGAGAAGCTCGCATCACGCAAGGGCAAGGTGCCGAACTGGTACCTCGATGTCTCCCTTCTCAATCAGTACTGGGGCAGCGATCGCGTTTATCACCACACAGCTCCCGTCAACATGAATTTCGGGATGCGGGAGGCGCTGCGTCTCCTTGCTGAGGAAGGTCTGGAACAGGCCTGGAGTCGTCATCGCACCAATGCCGAGGCCCTCTGGTCAGGGCTTGAGGACATGGGTCTGGTGATGCATGCGCCTGAAGACCTGAGGCTCCCCACCCTGACGACCGTGCGGATTCCAGAAGGAGTCGATGGCAAGGCCTTCAGTCAGCACCTGCTCAACAACCACGGCATCGAAGTCGGTGGTGGCCTGGGAACACTGGCCGGGAAAATCTGGCGCATCGGGCTGATGGGCTACAACTCCACCCCTGAGAACGTGGATCGTCTTCTCAACCTCTTCGAGACCGAACTTCCGAAGTTCCGTCAGCCCGCCGCCGCCGCTGCCTGAACCAGTTCCGCAGCATCGCGCTGGCTTCCTCCTCGAGCACACCACCCTTCACCTTCATGTGGTGGTGTGCACTGGCATGCTGCGTCAGGTCGATCGTCCCACCCATCGCTCCCCGCTTGGGATCGCCTGCGCCGAAGATCACCTGTCCCATCCGAGCCTGCACCAGGGCACCGGCACACATTGGACAGGGTTCCAGGGTGACGACCAGGGTGCAGTCATTCATCCGCCAATCACCCCTGAGTCGTGCGGCCTGACGCATCGCGACCAGTTCGGCATGGCCCAGCGGATCAAGGTCCCGCTCGCGGCAGTTGCCACCGAATCCCACCCATCGC
>WTHL01000035.1 GCA_011523155.1 Synechococcus sp. PL34863bin_39
GGCCGTTCCAGTTGACGTTGATGCCCTCAAGGATCAGGGACTTGTTGTACAGCTGCAGGATCACCAGCAGGAACACCAGGAACAGGGCCATGAAAATGCCCATCACAGGAGTGGTTCCCCAGCCAGGCACAACCTTGCCGTACTCGGAGTTGAGGGGACGGAGGAGATCTCCCAGACGAGTGCGTTGAGCCATAGCGGCGCTTGGATCTCGGGTGAGGTTCAGTCTCGATACTGTAGGGGGCCTGGCCCTCAATCAGGCTGAACCTGTCGAGAGATGTGATGGAAACCACCTCACCCGCACTGTCCGTTGCCATCGCCGTACTCGCTGTGCTGCTGGGGCTCACGGGCTTCGGCATCTACACCTCGTTCGGGCCTCCCTCGAAACAGCTGGACGATCCGTTCGACGATCACGACGACTGATCCGCGTTTCATCCCCGCGGGGACAGCCTCAGTTCGACCAGTTCCCCGGGCATCAAGGTGATCGCCTCCCTCAGCTTCTGGCCATGGCGACCCACCAGCCAGCCTGCGGGCTTCCAGATCTGACGCCGGGCGCCGGGATTCAGCACCCTGAGACGGACCTCGGGGCTGTCGAGGACATCCAAATCACCGTCCGGACGGGGTTGGCTTGCGACAGGGATCACGCCCAACGGCAGTGGAGGGAAACACTGTTCGGGCGCTGCCAACGAGGCCGGCCCCCACCAGCCGGGTTCCCGGAAGGCAATGGCTGCCTGGGCGACGCCATCGAAGCCCCAGCCCGCCGTCGCTGGCATCAAGGCCAGCCGCTGGCGGTGCCAGCCTTCATCAGCGGACGGATCTGGCCAGGTGGGTCCACGCAGCAGGGAGACCCCGAGGTGATCAGCTGTGCAATCCACTCCCTGAGGTCCGTCGAGCAGCAGGGCCACCCCTCCTCCCGGAGCTGGACGTTCTGTGGCGCACCAGGAGATCACTGGCACCTCCCAGCGCATCTGTTCTCCAGCCGTGCAGGCCACGGCAGGGCGCTCCAGCACTCCGCCGCTCGTATCCGCCGCCCATCTGACGACGGGTTCAGCCAACGGAATCTCAAGCCGCAACAACTCATGGACCTGGCGCCAGGAAACGCTGCAGATGATCTCCAGCCAGGGATGGTCAGCCCTGAGCTGACAGTCCAGCCGGAGCTGGCTGTCACCAACACGGGCCCGCAGCGACACCCGAGCGACAAGGGGGCCGGCTTCGACCACCTCAAGCGAGTCAGCCTCCCAAGCGACAGGGAGAGCATGCCGGCGATAGTCCTGCGCCAGATCCCAGGCATCCCAGAACTCCCCTTGATCGCGATAGCGGCAGAGAGCCAACGGGCTGCGCAGCTGCGGCTGACCAGTCCGGTCCCAGAGCTGATGAAGGCCGAGCGGGCCGCAGTCCACGCACAGGTGATCATTCGACAGACGCACCATGCCGTTCTCCAGCCGCTCCAGCCGCACGGCAGCTCGCGGTTTGCGCTGGTCACCCGAAACCGGCTCGTGGCGACGGAGAGGGAGCGCCGCCACCCCCGACGCCAGCGGAAGCTGAACCCAGCAGCCGCCTGAGCCTGCCGGCTGAACAGGCAGTGCCTTCCCCTGACTGCTCCATCCACCCCGCGGCAGGCGCAGCACCGGAGACCAGCGCGCCAGAGGCTGCAGCCCGACCCAGGCCCAGTCGGCTGCTGTGGCAGGGGAGCCGATCAGTTGACTGAGCCCTTGATCCCGGAGAGCTTTCGCCTGCCTGCGGGAACGACGCCACAGCGGCTCCGCCTGGTCAAAAACCTCCGGGATCGAGGTTCCCGGGAGGATGTCGTGAAACTGCTGGAACAGCAGATTGCGCCAATCAGCGCGACCCCTCTGAGGGAGACCATCAGTTCCCCTCAGAGATCCCAGTGCAGCCAGCAGATCAGCGTCCCGCAGGAGCCTCTCAAGCGTCCGATTGTGCCGTTTCTGATCAGGGCGACTGGTGGCGCAACCGCGGTGCAGATCGAGATAAAGCTCGTCTCTCCAAACTGGCCAGGCCTGAACGGTGGGCTCCAGCTGGTCGAGAAAGGCACGCACAGTGGATGGACGCCTCGGCGTGACTTGGGGATGGCCATCCCAGAGCGTCATCTGCTCCATCGATTCGGCTGTGGGCCCCCCACCGTGGTCTCCAACCCCTGGCGTCCACAGGGCATGGTCAATGCCGGTGGCCTGTTGAAACGCGTCATGCTCCAACTGGATCGCACACGGATCCGCGTCCGTGCCGATCGGTGGCAGCATCAGCGCCATCAGTTCATCGCCACCGCGACTGCGCCAGCGAAACACCCGATGGCGAAAGGGCACGCTGGCATTCCAGGCCAGTTTGTGGGTGCAGAACCACTGCACCCCCTCCCTCGCGGCAACGGCAGGAAGGCCGGCCCCAAACCCGAAGCTGTCCGGAAGCCAGGCGAGATGGTGAGACCACTGCGGAAAGGCACTCCGGCTGTAGCGCTGGCCAAGCGTGAATTGCTGCCAGAGCGATGCCGTTCCCACCAGCACACAGTCGGTCTCAACCCAGGGGCCATTGAGAGGCTCCCATCGCCCCTCAGAACTGGCCGCCTGCAGGCGTGCCCAGAGTGCCGGTCTGAAACGCTCCATCCACTGATAGAGCGCCGGCGTTGAATGGGCGAAGTGCAGGAGCGGGAAACGCTCCATGAGATCGAGGGCGGAACGGAAGGTGCGCTCCGCTGCGTCCCAGGTCTCCGCGACAGGCCACAGCCAGGCCAGATCGAGATGGGCGTGACCGATCCAGTGCACTGTTCCCGATGCAGGGTCATGGTGATCAAGAAACCCCCGGACGGCAGCCGCGGCCTCCGGAGACGCTGGATCCAGGTCAAGCCACGCCTCCGGAAGCGCCTCGGGGTCGGGCAGCGCCAGGGTCAGAGCCTGCGGCAGAAGGTGTTGGTCCTGGTCCTCTGCGGCAGACCGAGGCTCCCGGATCACCTGACTGGTGATCAAGGCGCCATCGTCATGGAGAGGGCTGCGCAGTTCCAGCACAAGATCAAGGTCCTGTCCCAACGCCCAGGTGGCAGGCAACCGCCATCGACAGCGGGTATCGAACAGATCGCCTTCGTGCACCAGGGTGCCGTCGACCCACAGACGCGCCTGATCCGCCCACCAACTGAGCACCAAACGCGCATGCCCCTGCATCGGTGTTCTCCAGGGCGTCGGGCAGTGCAACCGAAGCTGCAACCGTTTCCAGACTCCGCCGCGCGCCCAACACAGCAAACCCCGCTCGACCCAGTCAGGCCGGTGTGTTTCCCCCCATGGATCGTCAATTGCGAGGCCAGCCCCGGGCGCTCCCAGGCACTGCCATCGAGGCATGAGATCCAGACAGGAGCGACGTCGAAACGTTTCAATCCACTCCGATCGCACTGCCTGAAGACGGTTGCGCATCGTGTCTTCCAAACATTGCCTCATAAGATGATGGCGCTGTCACAGACGCCGGTCGGTCTCCATGCTTGCCCTCAAGATTTCCGTTTACTCGGTCGTCTTCTTCTTTCTCGGAATCTTCGTCTTCGGCTTTCTGGCGAGCGATCCCAGCCGCACCCCCAGCCGGAAGGATCTCGAAGACTGATTCCGGTGAGGTTGGGTCACTGATCGATCGGTCACGCCGACCACTGGTCAGGTCCTGAGCGACCGATCGACCTGACCATGGGAAGATCAGCGACCCCAAGGGAGTTCGCTTGTCCGGTCGGTCCCAACCATCGAAAACGGTGATGCAGCTCGCCACTGGTGTGGTGAGTTTTTCGCTTGGGATCACCGCTCCAGCCATGGGAGCCGACGTTCCCTCCGCCATTGAACAGAGAGCCGAAGTGTCGGGTGGAGGCGATGCCGTCCACGGATCCCCGCCCAAGGCACTGCAGCTCAGATCAGATGTCCAGCGCTACGACGCGAAGCTCAATCTCTTCATTGCCGAAGGAAATGTTGAAGCGCGACTGAACGGCGGCACGCTGCGGGCCGACCGCCTCGAATTCGACGGCAGCTTCAACAGCCTGGCAGCCTCGGGACGGGTGCGCTTCAGCAAAGGGCCCCAATACTTCCAGGCCAGCAGCCTCCGGTTCAATCTGTCGGAACAATCAGGCGTGCTGGCCGACGTCTACGGAGTCCTGGACCTCGACAGTGCGTCGCTTGATTTCAAGCTCGACTCCGAATCCCCCGGCGGCAACGGCGCAGCTGACCCGCTCCAACAGCTCACCGTTTACGCACCACAGCCGTTCCAACGCGATCCTTCCGGTCTCGCGTTTCCATCGGAGCGGAGTGCGCTGCCGCAGCAGGGCTGGCCGGATCCCAGTCCGCAACCCGAGCCCCCAGCAACCGTCT
>WTHL01000169.1 GCA_011523155.1 Synechococcus sp. PL34863bin_39
AGGTGATTTCCCGCTGAACCAACGGGTGGGACGCCTTACGCTGCGCGCCACTGCTTTCGGTCCTGGACCGCTATCTCCATGGAATGCCTCCTGCTGATTCTCCTGCTGCTGGGGCTGGCGATCGCCTGGATCGAAGCGCGTCATCGTCTGCGACCCGCCTCCCCTCTGATGCTTCATCAGAGCGGCTGGTCTGTGAAGCAGAACGGACAATCTCTGGAGATGGAAGGGTGTCTAGAGATCAGCAATCCTCACGGGCGCATGGAGGTGATGGTTCCGGAACTCGACGTGCGACCCACCCTGATCGGCAGTTCCGACCTGAGCGACATCGTGACCTCCACTCGGATCACGCCGCACCATCCCGATGAAGAGACAAGGGCCGATGGCTACTGGCCCGCTTACATCGTCAAGGGTTGCAAGAGCACAAGGATTCAGGTCTCGATCACCCTGAGCAGCGGCGCCTCGAAACCAGTCAGTGAGCGGATCGATACGGTCTGGGTGGATGTGCACTGGGTGAACTACGGGCCCTTCGGACGACTGAGCCGTCGCCAGGGAGTGGTAGTGCCATTGCGCCGACCGGCAGTGGTCGCAGCCTTTGAGGCTGAATTCCGATCAGGGGAAGGATGTTCGGTGCTGCCGTTGAAGACCCACCTGCTCGGACCTCTCGATGACTGCATCGAGGTGTTGCGTCACTACGCCGGAGATCTGCTTCAAAAGGGTGACATCCTCACGATCGGTGAAACACCGGTGGCTGTGATTCAGGGGCGTTATGCCCATCCCTCCACGATCAGTCCGGGATGGCTGGCAAGACTGCTCTGCCGCGTGTTTCATCCCACCAGCAGCCTGGCCACCGCCTGCGGACTGCAGACCCTGATCGATCAGGTGGGTCCGACCCGGGTTTTGCTGGCCTGGCTGGTCGGCTCCCTGCTCAAACCGCTTGGACAGCGGGGCTGGTTCTATCGCCTCGCCGGAGACCAGGCCCGTCTGATCGATGACATCACTGGCACGACCCCTCCCTATGACCAGACGATCGTGCTTGGGCCCCAGGATCCGGAACGCCTCTGTGATGAAGCGGCTGCAGCCCTTGGCGTTTCGGTGGCCATCGTTGACGTGAACGACCTCGGACGCGTCAAGGTGCTGGCATCCAGCCGAGGGTGCGATGAGGCCCTTTTGCACCGCGCACTGAAGCCGAATCCGGCAGGCAATGCCAATGAGCGCACGCCACTGGTGCTGGTGCGCCCCGCATGAGCACGGAGTGAGAACGGCGGAGATACATTTATAGGCATCGGGGGTCCTGCAGTGGGACAGTCAGCGGCATTCCGGCTTCGGGTCGAACCACTGAAGGCGGGTCACTTCGCCGGCAACTCCCATGAAGGAGTGAGTGGAGGATTGCTGTCCTCCGCAACGCTCCAGTCCTTGCTGTTGCAGACCTGGATCAGTGGCCTGGGAGGTCTGTTCCACTCATCTCTGACCACCCGCACAACTCGGGTGCTCACGCTGCTTGAGACAGCCTCCACCGATCAGGACCGACTGCTGGCGATGGCACTACTTCGCCCCGGCAACCGCCGCTCAAGCTGTTGGCATCTGGATCTTCTTCAGGCTCAGAGTCCCGAGCGTTTCAGCCGCTCCCAGGCACTTCGGCTTCTCATTCAAGGGGCCATGAAGGATCCGGTGGCGCAATCACCCAGCTGGCTGGTGCGCTGTGATCCCCTGGACCAGGTGACGCTGGATGTTCTGCGCGAGTCTGGTTTCCAACCATTGCTCCTGCGTCGCATCTGGACGGCCCCTCAGAAGCAGGCAGCACCGGTGATGGGGCAAACCCAGGGCTCAGCCGACGATCTCCAGTGGAGTTCGATCTCGCAGAACAATGTGAAGGCCTTGCTCTCGGTCGAGCAGAGCAGCATCAGTCCTCAACACCGCCAGATCATTGACAGACAATGCATTGACCTCCTCGATCGCCGGCAGGGATCACTGGTGCTGATGGCGGGAGTTGACAGGGAACCGGTCGCCATCGCCGGGCTCCTCAACCGACCGTGGGGCCTGGATGCATCCCGTTTTGAATTCGTTCGGGGCCCTGCATGGGATGCACGCATCGGCTCCGCGTTCAAAGATCATCTCCACCGTTGGGTGGTACGAGGCCGCACACCTGAACTACTCGTCAATGAAGACGATCACAGGATGCAGAACCTCCTGGAAAGCCTCGGCTGGACATCCGAGAAATCGGAGCTTCTCCTCGGCCGTAGCCTCTGGAGACGCGTCAGCCAGAGGGAACCTGCAGGTCTCCGCCCCCTGGAGACCATGCTGGGTCATCTGCAACCGCAGCATCCTCCGCTGCCCACGCCAACCCTGGCACCAAGGCGTTGAAACCAAGGCCTACTCCCCGCTCCATGCTCAGCCTCGATGTCGGCCGGCGCCGCATCGGACTCGCCGGTTGCGATGCCCTGGGACTGACGGTCTCGCCCCTTCCGGCTCTTCACCGTGGCTCCCATGCGCAGAATCTGCAGGACCTCAAGACCCTCTGCGATCAGCGCAACGTGCAGGGACTGGTGGTGGGTGTTCCTCTGGATGATCAGGGACAGCTGACGGACCAGGCCCACCACTGCCGGCGTTATGGACGACGACTTGCCCGAGATCTTCGTCTTCCTCTGGCCTTTGTGAATGAACACAGCAGCAGCTGGGCGGCTGCTGATCGGCATGGACTTCAGGGAGATCGCAGCGGTCGACTCGACAGTGCCGCCGCCGCATTGCTGCTGGAACAGTGGTTGGCCGAAGGCCCGGATGTCGAACCGGTCAACATGGCGCCCGATGATCGTGGCGGGAATGAGGTTGATGAAGGATCCTGTTCACATCGACCCACGACCTCATGAGTTCAAGCGGCCCGTCGTCCAGCGGTGACGTTCCCACCGTTCTGGTCAAAGACAGCGAGGGACGTGACCTGCTCTGTTTCCTTGAGCAACTCATCCCTCTGGATGGCCATGACTACGCCCTGCTCACCCCGGTGGACACGCCGGTGTGCCTGTTCAAGCTCCGTGATGGAGACGACCCCCAGCTGATCGACAGTATTGCCAGCAGTGAGCCGATCCTCTCGGTTGCCGATGTGGTGCTGCAGGAACATGACCTCACCCTGGTGCGTTCAGCCGTCACCCTCACCGTGAACGGTGAACTGGACGAACCCGAACCGGAAGATCCTGAGGATGAGGAAGGGGATGACGAATCTGAAACCTACGAGCTCCTGGTCAGTTTCCTCGTTGAGAACCAGGAATACGGTCTCTATATCCCTCTGGACCCCTTTTTCGTTGTGGCAAAGATGGAGGATGGCTGCGCCGTTCTCGTCGAAGGAGAGGACTTCGACAGGATCCAGCCCAGAATCGAGGCTGAACTCGACGAGCGTGATCTTCCGGAGTGATGCAGCGTCACTGGTTGCGGCCTGACTGGGACCCCGGTCTCACCCTGGCTCATCTGCCTCTGGAACCTCTCCTGGGCCGAGGAATCAAGGTCCTGCTCCTCGATGTGGATCGCACCTTGTTGCCCGGAAAGGATGTGGAACTGCCACCGGCGATGCGTCGCTGGCTGGATCACGCCTCCCGGCAACTGCATCTTCACCTTGTCAGCAACAACCCTTCCCGCCAGAGGGTCAAAGCCGTTGCCGATCAGATCGGAGTCGACTTCACCTGCGGAGCATCCAAGCCCCGAAGGCGGGCGATGCTCCGCATCATCCAGCAACTCCCCACGCCGCCCACGCAGATCGCCATGGTTGGCGATCGGGTCTTTACCGATGTTCTGGCAGGCAATCGCCTGGGACTGTTCACGGTCCTAGTCAGGCCACCGAATGCGGAGGGATTCCCCTGTCGAAACGATCGCGTTCAACGGCTGGAACGCAACCTGGCACTCCTTCTCGGGAGCTCCTCCTCATGAAGGTCAGGGTTGTGAAAGTCGGGACCAGCCTCCTCAGGGATCGTCCGGATGCCACGACGGGAGATGCGATTGCACGTCTCGCCCGCAGCCTGGCGGAGAGCATTCACAACGGAGACCAGGTTGTTCTGGTTACCTCGGGTGCCGTCGGTCTGGGATGTCAGCGCCTGGGGATGACCAACCGGCCCACAAGTGTTTCGGGCCTGCAGGCGGCTGCAGCCATCGGCCAGGGCCATCTGATGAGCCTGTACGAAAAAAACCTGTCGCATCATTCGATTCCTGTCGCTCAGGTGCTCCTGACGCGCTCGGATCTGGCCGACCGCCGGAGTTACCACAACGCCTCAGCGACCCTGCACCAGTTGCTGCAGTGGGGTGTGCTCCCGGTGG
>WTHL01000110.1 GCA_011523155.1 Synechococcus sp. PL34863bin_39
CGGCATGGCCGCTGGCTGCGGCAGCGGACGACCGAGCAGGCTTTCCACGGCTGCCAGGGTGTCCAGCGCCATGGGCCTGCAGGTGGTCCACTTGCCTCCCATCACGCTGATCAATCCGCTTGGAAGACGTTCCACCTCGTGCTCGCGCACCACGCGGCTGCTGCTGCGTGCGCCATCCGCTGGTTTCAGCAAGGGGCGGCCTCCGGCCCAGCAGCTGCTCACACGCTGATTGCCCAGCTGCGGAAACCAGCGATGGACGTAATCCAAGAGATAGGTCTGCTCCGCCTGTGATGGAGCGGTGGCGTCCGTCAGCGGGCAGGCCTGGTCCGTGGTTCCCACCAGGGTGCGCCCGTAGAACGGCAGCATGAACAGCACGCGCCCATCGTCGGTGGCGGGCAGCAGCAGTCCCACGCCCTGAGGACACAGGTCCGCGTCCAGAACCACATGAACGCCCCGGCTCGTGAGCATGCGGGGGGTGCAGTCGGGTTCCGCCATCTGACGGACCGCATCAGCCTGGATGCCTGTGGCATTGACGACGACATGTGCAGGCCAGTGCTGTTCCCGGCCATTGGCAGCGGTGCTGATGGCGCCATTGATGCGCCCTTGGCCGTCTTTGGTGAGCGCAGCCACGCGACAGCGGGTCTGCAGTGCGGCTCCGGCTCGTTCGGCGGTGAGGGCCAGCAGCAGGTTCAGCCGGGCATCGTCGAACTGGCCGTCGCTGTAGGCGACGCCTCCACTCAGGCCGTCCCTGAGCTGGGGCAGGGCGCCGTAGAGCTGAGCCTGCCTCAGCCAGCGGCTGGAGCCGATGCCGGTCTGACCGGCGAGCATGTCGTAGAGGCCGAGGCCGAGGCGGTAATACAGCTGGCTGATCGGCTCGGCGGTGGGCAGCGCCAGTTCCAGTCTGCGGGCAAGAAACGGTGCCTGCTGAAGCCAGTGGCCTCGTTCGTGAAGCGCTTCGCGCACCAGGCGGAGCTGGCTGGGATCTGCGGTTTTGAAGGCCAGCTCCAGATAGCGGACTCCGCCATGGAGCAGTTTTGTGCTGCGGCAGCTCGTCGCGCAGCCCAGGTCGCCAGCCTCCAGCAGGGCGACCTTGAGGCCGCGGCGGACTGCTTCGTAGGCAAGACAGGCCCCGCTGGCTCCGCCACCGATGATCAGAAGATCATGGGGAGTCATGTCGTTCCTCCCGAGCTCCAGCCCAGGCTGCGGGCCACGGCTTCTGCCCAGCGTTCTCGCCATCGCAGTCGCTGTGCGGCGTTGATGCTGGGTTTGAAGAGCTGAGACTTCCGGCTTCGCATCGGCACGAGCTGTGCGAGGTCAGCAATCACTCCGGCCTGCAGGCCTGCCATCAAGGCCACCCCCCGGGCCGTGCTTTCCAGACTTGCAGGCCTCCGCACCGCGAGGCCTGTGCTGTCGGCCTGGGCCTGCAGGAGAGGGTCTGACGCTGCCGCCCCACCGTCCACGGCCAGTTCCCAAAGGGCATGGCCGAGGGCCTCTTCCGCCAGCTCCACCAACGTGGCCACAGACAGGGCAATGCCCTCGAGCGCGGCCCGGGCGATGTGGCCGCGATGGCTGTCCCTGGTGAGTCCGATCAGCAGCCCCCGCGCTGCAGGATCCCAGTGGGGACTCCCCCAGCCCGTGAACGCCGGAACCAGCATCACGCCTTCGGACGACTCCACGCTGGTGGCCAGGGCATTGATCTCTGAAGCGGTGTTGATGATCCCCAGACCATCCCGTAGCCACTGAACCACCGTGCCGGCATTGAAAAGGCTGCCCTCCAGGCAGTAGGTCGGGGTTCCTGCGGCATCGGTCCAGCCGAGGGTCGTCAGCAGTCCCGAATCCGAGTGTCGTCGTTCCGATCCGGTGTTCACCACGAGAAATGCGCCGGTGCCATAGGTGCATTTGGCCTCCCCGGGTTCCAGGCAGAGCTGGCCCAGCGTGGCTGCCTGCTGGTCGCCCAGTAAGGCCTGAATCGGCACACCGGCGAAGGGAAGGCCTGCCGCGATGGGGCCGAAGTCTCCACGACAGGGCACCAGTTCGGGCAGGGCGGAGACGGGAAGCTTCACTTCCTTGCAGAAGTCGTGGACCCAGTTCCTTCCCTCAAGATCCATCAACAGGGTGCGACTGGCATTGCTCATGTCCGAGCAGTGTCTGGTACCGCCGCTCAACTGCCATAGCAGCCAGCTCTCGACCGTGCCGAAGCAGAGATCGCCGCGCCCGGCTGCGGTGATGGCAGTAGGCTGATGCTCCAGAAGCCAGTGGATCTTGCTGGCGCTGAAGTAGGGGTCGAGCAACAGCCCGGTCCGTCGCCTCCACTCCGGTTCCAGCCCCTGTCCTTTCCAGTGTTGACAGAGGTCGGCGGTACGTCCGTCCTGCCAGACGAGGGCGGGTCCACAGGCAGCGCCGTCACTGCGCTGCCAGAGAACCGTTGTTTCACGTTGATTGGTGATTCCGCAGGCAGCCACGGCCTGGCGCTGTTCCGGGGTGAGGCGGGCCTCGAGATCGGCCATGGCCTTGCGTTGGCTGTTCCAGATCGCGGCAGGGTCCTGTTCGACCCAACCATCGGCTGGATAGTGGATCTCCAGAGGGGCTGAGGCACTGGCGACGAGTTGACCCTCCGGATCGAACAGGGCGGCCCGGGAGCTGCTGGTGCCCTGGTCGAGGGCCAGGAGGAGGGGCGTTGCTGCCATGGCCATGCCGTTTTTCACGTGCTAGCGGTGGGTCACGCTCCTGAGAAGGGTTCGGTGCTGTCTGAAGCGTTGAAGGACCCGCCCGCCTGGGTCGCCGATGCGGTGGTCTACGAGGTGTTCCCGGATCGTTTCCGACGCGGAGCCCGGGTCCCCGGATCTGGTGCTGCCGTCGGGCTGCAGTGGACGCCATGGGGCGCAAATCCAGCCTTGCAGGGATTTCAGGGCGGCGATCTCTGGGGGGTGCTCGAGTCGCTGGAGTACCTCCAGGACCTGGGCATCACCTGTCTTTACCTGACGCCGATCTTCAGCTCAGCTGCAAATCACCGGTACCACGCCTACGACTATCGGCACGTGGATCCGCTCCTCGGGGGGGATGAGGCCCTGGATGCCCTAGTGGCGGCGCTCCACCGACGTGGCATGCGTCTGATTCTTGATGGTGTGTTCAACCATTGCGGCCGAGGGTTCTGGGCCTTTCATCACTTGCTGGAGAACGGTGCGACGTCTCCCTATCGGGACTGGTTTCAGATTCACCAATGGCCCCTTAGGGCTTACCCGGCACCAGGGGAGTCCTGCGGCTACAGCTGCTGGTGGAACGATCCCGCCCTGCCCAAGTTCAATCACGCCCATCCGCCTGTTCGTGACTACCTGCTCGAGGTCGGAAGGCATTGGCTCGAACGCGGCATCGACGGCTGGCGGCTGGATGTTCCCGATGAAGTGCCTTCCGACTTCTGGGTGTCCTTCAGAACGATGGCGCGCTCCGTCAATCCTGAGGCCTGGATCGTGGGAGAGATCTGGGGGGATGCCTCAGCCTGGCTGCAGGGGGATCAGTTTGACGGGGTGATGAATTATCGCCTTGGCTGGAGCAGCATCTGTTGGGCCGCGGCGGGATGTTTGAACCGTCAGTACCGCAACCCCCTGTATCCCCTGACCCCCCTCGGCACGGATGAGATGCTGACGATCTGGGGGCGGTTCAGGCCGGGATCCTGCTCCTCTGCTGCGTCGGCCCACCTGAACCTGTTGGATAGCCATGACGTTCCTAGAGCTCTCCACAGCCTGCAAGGTGACGTTGCGGCGCTGAAGATCGCTTTGCTTCTCCTGGTATGTCACCCCGGTGCCCCTTGCCTGTATTACGGAACGGAAGCCGGTCTTCGGGGTGGTGAGGAGCCGGGTTGCCGTGAGGCGATGCCCTGGGATGGTTCGCGGTTTGACGAACTCTCGGCGTTTCTGCGTCGGCTCTTTCAGCTGCGGCGTCAGCATGACGTGCTGAGAACCGGAGCACTGCGATGGACATCTCTCGGGGATGACGGGCTTCTTGCTTCGGTTCCTGGATTCGCACTTGCGATCAACCGAAGCAGGGATCAATCGCTTGACTTGCATGAGCACCTGGAGCCGGCGCTCAGAAGCGCCTGGGGAGGCTCGCAACTGATCTGTGGCGTGATGGATGACAGACCGCTCACTGCAAGGGAGCAATCGGCCGTCTTGATCACCACCAGGAGCGGATGACCTCCCCTGGTGCCGAGGGAAGGATGGAAGCCCTTGTCGAGACTTGAACTCGAGACCTCTCCCTTACCAAGGGAGTGCTCT
>WTHL01000123.1 GCA_011523155.1 Synechococcus sp. PL34863bin_39
CCCTATGAAGCCCCACCCTTGCCATTGGTTAGCCAACCGGATACCCCCTTGTCCTGGGCCTGGCGGGCCCCGCAACGGCCCTGCTCGCTGCAACAAGCTGAAAACAGCGTGGCCGCACAACTGCTCTGCCCCTACCCACCAGGCATTCCTCTGCTGGTGCCCGGGGAACGGCTGGATCCAGCGCGCCTGCGCTGGTTACTCCGGCAACAGCAGCTGTGGGGGGACCAGATCCCCGACGAACTGGCCGTGGTCGATGCCAACTCAGCGGAAAGCCCGGAGAACAGGGATTGATACGCTCGACACTGGGGCAGACCAGCCAGCGTGATCAGAGAGGTTCTGACTCTGAAAACCGGGTCCAGCCAACCCAGAACCAAAGCCAGCAAGCGCATCGTCAGCGGCCTGGCCGCCGGAGCCTTCGGGGCTGTGGTGGTGAGCCTGGGGGGGTGGTGGTTCACCATTGCGGTGGGAGTGATCGTGCACCTCGGCCTGCTGGAGTTCTTCCGCATGGCCCAGTTCAAGGGCATCCGTCCTGCCACGAAAACAACCCTGGTGGCCTGCCAGGTGCTGTTGATCACCACCCAGTGGGGGGCCATGCAGGCGGGCTGGCCCGCAGGGCTCTCAGCAGCGGTGCTACCGCTGTCGGGGGCCGCCATCTGTGCCTGGCTGCTGCTGCAACCGGTCACCGGTTCCATCGCCGATGTGGCCGCGTCAATCTTCGGGTTGTTCTACCTCGGGTTTCTGCCCAGCCATTGGTTGGCGTTGCGCAGCCTTTCAGCGCCGGAGTTGGCCCCCGGTACGGCTTGGCTGTGCAGCAGCGGGTTGGCCATCACCTTCTCCACCTGTTTGATGATCGTGGCCTGTGACATCGGCGCCTGGGGGGTCGGTCAGCGCCTGGGGCGGCATCCGCTGTCGGCGATTTCTCCAGGCAAAACCGTGGAGGGTGCCGTCGGTGGTGTGATCAGCTCCATGCTGGTCGGACTCCTCTGCGGGTGGGTGATGGGCTGGCCCCTCGGCGGACTCCCCGGACTGCTGCTGGGAGGGGTCGTGGCCCTGATCGCCGTCGTCGGCGACCTGACCGAATCCATGATGAAACGGGATGCGGGGCTGAAGGATTCCGGTGATGCCCTGCCGGGCCATGGGGGGATCCTTGACCGCATCGACAGCTATCTCTTCACCCCAGCGGTGGTCGCCAGCCTGATCTCCCTGGCCGAGCCACTGATCCGTTCCTGACGGACCGACCTCAGGGGCTGACGTCAGCCACACCGGTCAGAGTGATCTGTCCAGCCGCAAGGCGAACAGCAGTGATGCGGATCGCGGGATCCATCGGTAAAGCAGTCGGCGGGGCATCTTCATCCAGGGGGCAGAACTGAACGGTGCCGGCCTCAGCCTCCAGGCGGAACCTCCGACAGATCGAATCAGCCTGCGCGGCAACCTGCGCCCGCAGCTCCAGCACCGTGTTGTCGATGCGCAGGGAACCCAGTGGGGTCACCCCCAGCAGTTGCTCGGCCATCCAATCGGCCAGATCCCGCCAACGTTCAGAGCTGAGGGCCCAATTGAGTTCCGAACCTTGCAGCGTCACCGCACCCTTCACTTGAAAAGCATCGGCCAGGGCCAGCATCCGCCCGGGTTGCAACAGGGAGAGATCCAGCCGCAGCGGCCCGTGGGTGCTGATCTCGGCCTGCTGCAGCGGCAGGCCTTGAAAGCACACCTGGCGCGCCGTCAGGTCAACCCCCTCCAGGCGCCTCTGCAGCAAGGCCAGGCTTGATCCCCGCAACGACAGATCCAGGTCACCAACCCGGTCACAGCGACTGACGATCCAAAGACGCAGCCCGGATCCGATCAGGTGCAGCAGTGGATCACTCATCGCTGCAACAGGGCCACACAGCGCTGGGCCACATGCTCGGGCTGGTCGATGTGGGGAAGATGCCCGCAGGGATCGAGCGTTTCCACGGGATTGGGCAGCAAGGCTTCAGCCGCTTGCTTCAGGCGAGGCTGCAGGATCCGGTCCTGGGCACCCCAGATCACGTGCAACGGTTGTTGGGGGAGGGGTAAGCCACAGCCGGCAAAACCTCCGCTGCGGGCAAAAGCCGCCAAGGCAACAGCCCATCCCGGGCACTGCAGATGCAGCGACGCAATCTGCTCCTCAGGCGCACCGACATCGGAGTCGGGATCCGCAAAGGCCTGCCGGCACAGCGCCCTGCGCACCCCCGGACGCCCGAGGAACCAGGCACCCAGGCGGTCCAAGAGCGGCGGCACCGGCATCGGCCCACCCGTCAGCCCCGCCGGAGCCAACAGCAACAGATCCCGGACTCGATCGGGCTGCCGGCGCGCCAATTCAACGGCGACGGATCCACCCATCGACGCTCCGATGACGCCCACTGGCTCGGAGGTGGGCAGGTGGTCCAGGAGCTGATCGAGGTGGTTCAACACAGCGGAGGGGCCATACGTGGCCTGCAACGGTCGCGGGGAAAAGCCAAAACCGAACAGATCCGGGATGAACAACCGAAATGAAGACGCCAGCCTGGGGGCGAGACGGCGGAATTCCAGAAAACTGCTGTCGAAACCGTGCAGAAGCAGCAGCGGGGGCCCATCACCCGTGACGGCCACCGGGAATGGATCCTCGATACCAAGTTGAGGAAGACCCCACCACTGGAGCTGATCCGCCAGATCTCTGGCCTGCGGATCGAGCAGGCCAGGGCGGAGTTGATTGAGCAGCGTCTTCAAGAGTGGAGTGGACTGGGTTCAGCGGCACCCACGAGGGCCTCAAGCAGAGCCCCGGGAGTGACAGCAAAGGGAAGGTGATACAGATCAGAGCCTTCACGGCAAGCGAAGGTACACACCTGCTGCAGGTCATTGAGGCTGGCCTGGCCGAGGCCCAGATCATCAAGGCAGACCGGTAAGCCCAGCTGACGCAACAACGGCAGCAACTGGCGGTGGGCCTGAGCCGCTAGTCGGTTTCCACCGAGTCGCTCTTCGAGCCGCAATTGCACCAGGATGCCGAAGCCGACCTTCTCGCCATGCAGAACGTGATGGCAGGCCTGCATTTGGGTGAGTCCGTTGTGCACCGCATGGGCCGCCACAGTGCGACAACGGGCACCGCCAAGGCCGCCCATCACGCCGGCCGTCAGGGCACAGGCTTCAGCGGTGCGCACCCAGGCGGCACTGGTTGAATCCTTGAGGGCCGACGGGCTGTCGAGCAGCAGTTGATCCCGCAGCACCCGGGCCATCTGAACAGCCTGCTGCACCAGACCATCACTGCTGTCAGCACTACTGACGGATGCCTCATACCACTTGGCCAGAGCATCAGCCACGCCACTGGCCAGGGTGCGGGTCGGTGCCTGGCGGACGAAGTCGTGGTCAAAGACCAACAGATCCGGACAACGCCTCAGCACAACGTCGCTTTCGAAGGCACCCTCAGGGGAATAAATGTTGGAAAGGGCCGTCCAGCCAGCGCAGGTGGCCGCGCTCAGGGGAACGGTGATGCAGGGCAGCGAAAGACGGTGGGCCAGCAACTTGCCGGCATCCAACACTTTCCCCCCGCCGGCCGCCAGCACGGCGTCACAGCCAGCAGCGTCGTGCTGCAGACGAGCCAGATCCAGCTCGCAGCAATCGAACTGAAGTTGAGCATTCGTCGGTGCAAGACCAACGGATTCAAGATCCGATATCAGATGCCGGCGTAACTCAGCGGTTGCTGAGCTACGCCCGAGAACCAGTGGCCTGGAGCAGAGCGCCTTGATCTGGGGCAAAGACTCGGCCCAGGCACCTTCTCCCCGCAGCACCGCAGCAGGGGCGATGGAGTGGGAAGACGTGGTTTGAACCATCAGAGGCCAGCACCTGCGAGTTGCGGGGCGGAATCAACCCGTCCCTTGTGGCGAACCACAACCTTTTTGTTGTCGTCCACATCCACCTCAGCATGGTCGCCGTCCTTGACGCGACCGGAGAGAACTTCTTCCGCCAGAGAATCCTCCAGCAGCCGCATCACCGCACGACGCAACGGACGGGCTCCGTAGGCAGGGTTGTACCCCTCCTCCACCAGGCGTTCCTTGAACGCATCCGACACGGTGAGGGTGATGCCCTTTTCGCCCATGCGGCCAAACACCTCTTTGAGCATGATCTCGGCGATTTCCTTCACCTCATCACGGCTCAACTGACGGAACACAATGATTTCGTCGAGGCGGTTGAGGAATTCAGGCCGGAAGTACTGCTTGAGTTCCTCATTCACCAGGGAACGAATCCGGGTGTACTGCGACTCCTC
>WTHL01000136.1 GCA_011523155.1 Synechococcus sp. PL34863bin_39
CCACTGCACCCGCCTGATCCGTGATCCGGAGCTGCTGGCCAGGCGAGCCGAAGCGGGACGGCCGCCTCAGCCAACAGCCATCGTGGTGACCTCGGGTCTGACGCCGCAGTTTCCTTCCAGCTGGAGTTTTTTCCGGCAACCCCTGACCCGCTGGTTGCTCTGTGCTGAAACGCCACCACCAGGATCTGCCTGCGCAGGGGGGTTCGAGAGGGTTCTCGCCCCGGCTGCCTCCTGGGAGCTCACGCTTCAGTCCCTCGCCGCCCAGGGCCTGAGCCGCATCGTGCTTCTTGGAGGTGCCCAGCTCGCTGCCTCCTGCCTCAACGAGGATGCTGTCGATGCACTGCAGCTCACCCTCACGCCCCGTGTTCTGGGTGGCGTTCACGGCTGGATTCCCTTCGCTGAGGAGGGCCTTGCTGCGGCGGTATCAGCGCCGGATGCCTGGGTTCTGCAGGGTGCGGATGTGCTGCAGGGTGATGAACTCGTCGTGCGCTACCGGCGCAGGGGACGCCCGATCGATGCCTCCCGGACCGACCGTGCTGGTTAGGGTCCAGCCAATCGCATGCGTCCGTTGGTCATGACGGCGTTGTCTGCTCGCTGGCATCGTTCACTCCGGGAGATTCCGAAGCCGCACTGGGAGCGCCTGGTGGATGACCCGACCATTCCCTTTTATCGCTGGGACTGGCTGGTCGCGCTTGAGGATTCGGGAAGTATTGCCCCTGACCAGGGCTGGCAGCCTCTGCATCTCTCTCTCTGGCGCGATCAACAACTGGTGGGCTTCGCTCCGCTTTATCTCAAAGGTCACAGCTACGGCGAGTTCGTGTTTGATCAGTCCTTTGCCCGATTGGCCGCCGACCTTGGACAGCGTTACTACCCCAAGCTGGTGGGGATGAGCCCTGTCAGCCCGGTGCAGGGGTATCGCTTCCATCTCGCGGCTGAGGAGGATCCCGCCGCGCTCACGGCGTTGATGCTGCAGTTGATTGATCAGTTTGCGGCGCGCAACGGAATCCTCAGCTGCAACTTTCTCTACGTCGACCCGGCCTGGCAGTCGCTTGCCGAAGCGGCCGGCTGCTCCACCTGGGTCAATCACCAGAGTCTCTGGAGCGCCGAAGGCCAACGGAGCTTCGCCGACTATCTCGCCGGTTTCAACGCGAATCAGCGTCGCAACATCAAGCGGGAGCGTCGGGCTGTGCAACGGGCCGGGATCGAGGTCACCCCCCTGGCCGGTGACGACCTCGATCGGTCACTTCTGCAGCAGATGCACCGCTTTTACGAACAGCATTGCGCCCGATGGGGCATGTGGGGCAGCAAATATCTCGAACCCACTTTCTTCGATCAGTTGGCCAGTCCTGAGTTGCGTCGTCATGTCGTGCTCTTCAGTGCCCATCGGGGGGATCCCCATGAGCCTGTCGCCATGTCGCTGTGCATCCACGATCAGCGCCGTCTCTGGGGGCGCTACTGGGGCAGCGATGAGGAGATTGACTGTCTTCACTTTGAAGTCTGTTACTACGCACCGATCGAGTGGGCGCTCAACCAGGGTCTGCGCAGCTTCGACCCCGGGGCGGGTGGATCACACAAACGGCGCCGGGGGTTCGTCGCACAACCCCGTTCCAGCCTTCACCGCTGGTACCACCCCGAGATGGATGGTCTGCTCCGTCGCTGGCTCCCCCGGGCGAATGCCTTGATGGCGGAGGAGATCGAGGCGATCAATGCGGAACTGCCGTTCAAGGCTGAGCCGCCGTCGCTCTCGTTTGTAGTCTCTGACGATGGCTGATTCGATCCAAACTGCCGCCTGCGCGGAGCATGTTGCATCCCTGGACAACCAGTTGTCACAGCGGTTCATCGCCCTGGATCCTGCTGGTTATTTCCTGATCCGTATTGATCACGATGCCCATGAGCTGATCGTGGAGCACTATCGCAACGATGTGGATGACAGGGGGCGTGCCACGGATCCTGACACCGGTGAGGTGCTCAGTTGCCGGGGAGGTGCCCCCCGATCAGCGGATGCTGTGTTGCGTGCCCCGACGGCAAAGGCGATGGGCATCCAGCTCACGGAGGGTGATGCACCGCATCCCCTGACCCGGCTGGATCATGCGCTCTATCTCGGCCGCGAACTTCAGAAGGCCGAGCAGGCGATGCTGGCGGGGCAGTCCTACGTCCAGGATTGAACCTGCAGGATGGCTCCCGCGGCGGCTGTTCAGAACCGGCTGTTGTCCAGGCCGGTTGTGGTCAGCCCGGTTGTTGTTCAAACCGGTTGGAGTTCGCGGGAGCTGCTCGGTTCCTCGGGAGGAAGAGATTCCAGTTGTTCGCGAATCTCACGTTGCACGATCCCGCGATATTCGAGGAAGTGCTCATTGTGGGCAAGCACAGAGATGAACTGCTCGAGCAGTGCTGGATTGCGACGGGCCATGCTGATGACGTATCTCCAGAACCGTGTCCTGGTGCTGCGTTTCACCCCCTGACGCCACACCACGATTGAGAGGGCTCGCAGGTCGATGAGGCTGGGCAGCTTGGCAGCGGCCTTCCAGCGGGGTGCCCCCATCTTCAGGTAGTAGGAGTAGACGCGATCCATGTAAGCGTTGGGCTCATACAGGGCGCAGAACGCCTCGACGTACTCGTTGGCGATGTCGCGGATCGGACGGGTGGGCTTGAAATTGAGAAGGTTGGTCTGATTGACGCCTTTGGCTGCATCCTTGTCCTGGATCAGGCGACCTTCTTTTTCCAGTCGATACCAGAGCGCCGTATTAGGGAGTGCCTGAAGCATGCCCATCATCGCGGCAGGGATCCCTGTGCGGGTCACGAAATCGACGATGCGGTGGCCGGCGCCGTCTTTCTCACCGTCGAAACCGATGATGAAGCCGGCCATCACCCGAATGCCGTTCGCGGTGATGCGGTCGACTGCGGCATCGAGCGGATTGCGGGTGTTCTGTACCTTCCGGGCGGTCTCGAGGCTGGATTCGTCCGGGGTCTCGATGCCAAGAAACACGCTCTCGAAGCGGGCATCGTGCATCATCCGCATCATTTCCTCGTCATCCGCAAGGTCAACGGATGCTTCGGTTGTGAAGCTGAAGGGATAACCGCGTTCCTGCTGCCAGCTTTTGATCTGTGGCAGAAGCAGTTTGGCGTTGCGCTTGTTGCCGATGAAGTTGTCGTCGACAAGGAAGATGGATCGCCGCCAGCCAAGGTCATAGAGCCTCTGAAGCTCACCGATCAGCTGCTCCGGGGTCTTGGTACGGGGCTTGCGTCCGTAGAGAACAATGATGTCGCAGAACTCACAGTTGAACGGGCAGCCTCTGGAGAACTGCACGCTCATCGAGTCATAGGCATCGAGCTCAAGCAGATCGAAGCGTGGAATCGGTGTGGCGGTGACATCCGGTTTATCTCCCTCGGCACTGAAGCGACCGCTTCGTTCGCCCCGCTGGATGGCGCTGACGAACTGGGGAAGGGTGATCTCTCCCTCATCGAGAACTTTGAAATCGGCTTCTACGATCTCGGGTGCATCCGGGGTGGAGCTGGCGTAGGGGCCTCCCACGGCCACCAGCAGTCCGCGTCGCTTGGCCTCGCGGATCTGAACCTGCATGTCGTCCTTCTGGACAATCATGCCCGAGATCACAACCAGTTCAGCCCACTCCCATTCCGCCTCTGTGACGTCCCGGACATTGCGATCGACCAGCTTCATCTCCCAGTCCTGAGGGAGAAGGGCCGCAACCGTGGCGAGACCCAGGGGTGGAAGGAGCACCTTGCGGTTCACAAGCTCCAGAATCTTTTCGTAGCTCCAGAACGTTTTCGGGAACTGGGGATAGAGAAAAAGAGTGCGCATTGTGAACGACGCGACGGGTCGGAAACGAGAAGAGCTGTGCTGCTGGAGAGGAAGCAGGTCGCCTGCAGGGGGGAGGACCCGTCTGAAGTTCCGGTGCTGAGGTTGGTCAACCTTAATGCGTATGTGGCGTTGAACGACCTTGTGTCTGATCTAATGGTCAGGTCTTGCCAATGATCTTGTGGGCGTCGTCTTCTACCTGGCTCTGGTTGGTGCTGGTCTGGTCACCGCAGCTGTCATCGGTGGTGTTCTCCGCGGCATCAAGCTGATCTGACGCCCCTGGTCAGCGCTCAGCACCGCTGGGTTCATGACCTGACCGTTACGGGCGTCAGGCGAACTCTGCCTCGTTTCACCATTTCGCCCCCGGCGCAGGCCAGACCCAGGCTTCCGGCCAGCACGAAGGTGTTGTTCAGTCCGATGGTCATGGTCAGCATCGCTGCCACCAGCCCGCTGAGCCCGCCTCCGCCTAGAAACGCGATCTGGCTCAGCCCGGCCATCCGGCCCCGGATCACCTGAGGTGATCCGATCTGGGTGATCAGGTTTGCACTGCTCAGCAGTCCCGCCGTGCCTGCCCCGATGAAAAATGCCATCGGGAGGACGAGAGGCAGATCCCCGCGAGCGGCCATGCCCAGCTGTGCCAGGGCTGTGATCATTCCGAAGCAGGCCAGGGTCAAGAGGGGTCTGCGACTGAAGCGGTGGCTGTTGCGCTGAAGCACAATCCCACCAGTGATGCTGCCTGCCGCCAGCACACTGGTGAACAGTCCGAGATCCGTTGGTGCCGGCCCCAGTGCATCGGCCGCAATCAGCGGTGCCAGACCTGGATGAAAGAACCCGATCACGCAGATCAGTGCCGTGAACTTGAGCACCTGACGCAGGACGGAGCCACAGTCGCGCCAGGCGGCCAGAAGGGTGGAATTGGCCTCGTCGGTGCTGCGCTCCTCCAGACTCCGATTCGGTTGCAGGAGCCAGACGACGCTGGCGATTGGCAGCAGATAGCTCAGGGCGTCAATGGTCAGGGCGGTGGCCGGGCCTGTGAAGGCCACAAGCCACCCACCCAGCGGAGGGCCCACCAGCTTGCCCACATTGAAGACGACCGAAAAGCTGGTGAGATAGGGAGCCAGTTGCCTGGGGTCTTCGACCAGAAGCGCGCAGTATTTGTTGCGAGCCGTGAGTTCGTAGGCCCCCGCGATGCCCATCAGAAGTGTGCTGGTCAGCAGCATCGCCACCTGGGCGGAGCCGGAGACCAGCGGTATGGCCACAGCGCCGAGCAGGCCTGCGCCCAGCAGGGCCCACTGGGCCTGCACCAGAACGCGCTCGCATCCGACTCGGTCGGTCCGAACACCGGCAGGTCCGCTCACCAGGAGTGTCGGCAGCGACAGCAGGGCGAAATGCAACGCCAGCAGCATCGGGTTCCTGGTGCCGTCCATCAGGATCCAGCCCTTCGCTGTGAGCCCTGCGAACGATCCGGCCGTGCTGACCCCCGAGGCCAGTAGAAAGATGTTCCGTTGGCGGAGATGCCACCGGGCACTGGCATTCATGAGGCGCCGCGCGCCGCTGCAACCATGTCTGAGGCTCCCACGATCCTGCCCGTCAGGTCGTACACATCGGATCCGGTGATCTGAACCGGCACCATCGTGCCGGGCCCGGCCTGGAGACCGTTTTCACCGGGCTGGATCAGCACCTCCCCATCCACTTCAGGGGCAAACCGAGCGCAACGGCCGATCATCTCTCCGGAACCGGGGTTGTGCTGTTCCACCAGCACGTCGACGGTGCGACCCACCCAGCTGGCATTGCCCGCAGCCGAGATCGGTTGCTGCAACGTCATGATCCGGTCCTTGCGAGCGATGGCGATGTCATCGGGAACCCGATTCGCCAGCTTGGCCGCCGGTGTGCCGTCTTCGGGCGAGAAGGTGAAGACTCCGACATGGTCAAACCGCTGCCGCTCGATGAAGGATGCGAGGTGCTCGAACTGCGATTCCGTTTCACCGGGAAAACCCACAATCAGCGTGGTTCGCAGGATCGCATCGGGCAGTTGACGTCGGATCTCCTCGAGAAGTCGATCGTTGACATCCGCCTGCCAGGGACGATTCATCGCCCGAAGCACATCTGGATGACTGTGCTGCAGTGGGAGATCCAAATAGGGCAGGACATTCGGCACCTCGCGATAGGCCGCCAGAACATCCGGGGTCAGGCCCGTGGGGTAGGCGTAGTGAACACGGATCCAGGGGATCTCGACTTCGCCAAGGGCCCGGAGCAGATCCGCAAGGCGCGGTTTGCCATAGAGATCGAGCCCGTAATTGGTGGTGATCTGACTGATCAGCACGAGTTCCTGCACCCCCTGGGCTGCCAGCTGATGGGCTTCCGCCACGATCGACTCGATCGGTCTTGAGCGCTGGTCACCGCGAAGGTGGGGAATGATGCAGAAGGCACATCGGTAGTCACAGCCCTCCGCCACCTTGAGGTAGGCCACGGCCTCACCGGTGGTGCGGTAACGCGGCAGCGTCTCATCTCCGACAAACGTGGGGGTCTGGCTGACCCGTTTGACCCGTTCGCCGGCTTCAACCCGTTTCAGCACATCGACAATGTGCTGATAATCGCCGGTTCCGACGATGGCTTTGGCCTCTGGCAGGGAGTCGAGCAGTTCGTCCTGGAAATGCTGGGCCAGGCAGCCGGCAATGATCAACTCCTTGCCCTGTTCCGCCAGACCCACGAGCGTGCGCACGGATTCTTCGCGGGCGTCCTGAATGAAGCTGCAGGTGTTGACCACAACCACATTGGCGTCATTTTCATCGCTGCTCACCCCGTAGCCCGCTTCGGCCAGGAGGCCGAGCATGTGCTCGGTATCGACGCGGTTCTTCTCGCAGCCGAGGTGGGCGAAGGCGACGGTCGGTCGCGCCGAAGTCTCTTCTGCGTTCCGCACCTCGCCGGCCATGGACAGAGCTCGCAATTCTTCACCTTACGGTTGCGTGCCCGAGGGGTCGCGGAGATCCGTCGGAATGCGATGCGGGTGGAACCCGTGGAGTGCTGTCAGACTTGCTCGCATCTGATTCGCCTTCATGGCCACGACTCGCCTCACCAGTCGCCGCCGCCAGGACCCCGGTTCGAAGTGGGTCCGGATCGCCATGGCCGTGCTGGCCACGGTGGGCCTGATCGATACGGGATCGATCACGCTCAAGCGCTGGGGTCTGCTGGGACAGCTCACCTGCCCGGTTGGAGGCGACGGCTGCGACAAGGTGCTGAGCAGTGCCTGGGGCACCTTGTTCCAGGGGGATGGGTTCAGCATTCCGCTCTCATTCGCGGGGGTGCTGGCCTACCTCGCGGTGCTGGTGATGGCCATCGTGCCCCTGCTCCCTGGGCTGGCTGAGAACAAGACCGAGCTCTCGCGCCGCACCTGGTGGGGGCTGTTCGTGGCGTCGCTTTCCATGGCGATGTTCAGCCTGGCGCTGATCGGGCTGATGGTCTTCAAGATCCAGGCGTTCTGCTTCTTCTGCGTGCTGTCGGCTGTGGTCTCGGTCACCCTGCTGGTGCTCGTCCTCGTGGGTGGTGGATGGGACGATCCAGGGCCGTTGCTGTTTCGGGGGGTGCTTCTCGCCCTGGCGGTGCTGATGGGAAGCCTGATCTGGATCTCTGTGGTGGATCCTGACCGTCCCGATGCTCCCGTTGCCGGCCTCCGCTCCGCTCCCGTTGTAACCACCGTTAGCAATCCCTCCCAGGAGGCCCTGGCGGACCATCTCACCGCCACCGGAGCTGTGCTCTACACCGCCTACTGGTGCCCCCATTGCCACGACCAGAAACAGCTCTTCGGCAAGCAGGCCAGCGACAAGCTTGTTGTGGTCGAATGCGCCCCTGACGGCGTTGATGCGCAGCCCAAGCTCTGTACGTCCAAGGGCATCGAAGGGTTCCCCTCCTGGGAGATCGACGGGTCGCTGGATTCCGGTGTCAAATCCCTGGAGCAACTCGCTGGGCTCTCCAACTACAAAGGCCCCTCCGACTTCTGATCCTGCTCAAGGTGTGACGGGCCGGGTGTGAATGCTGCGGCCCTTCTGCTGGCGCGAATGGCACGCCCACTGCGGCATCGGGCTCGGCGCATCAGTTCTGTAGTGCCCTCCCCGACTCTCCTGCCGGAAGAGACAGGCTTCCAGCAGCAAAGCGCTTGTGCGCTGGCGGTGGGTCAGGTCCAACAGCAGGTTGAGGTCCCGTCGGCTGGGCTCTTCGAGCAGACATTGCTGATCCACCTGCTGTTCGCTCATCAGTTGAAGCGCCCCTTCCTCCTCCAGCTGGGGGAGGTGCTGGTTGATGATCTTCAAGAGGCTGCGCATGCCGGCAACCGAGCGATCGACCCCAGCGACGGCCCAACAGTCTCCCCGGAGCTTTTCAATGGACCAGCGCAACTCCGACGCCGCCACGCTGCTGGAGAGATTCGCCTGCAGCGGAGGCTGCCTGGCCGCGGCTGCCCCGGGAGGCGCAGACCCTGTCGCGTGGGTGGGCAGTAGTTCAATGTCCCGCAGCTGGCTGGCGTAGACCAGGCATTCCATCAGGGAATTGCTGGCCAGGCGATTGGCACCGTGCACCCCGGTGCAGGCCGCCTCTCCGACGGCGTAAAGGCCAGGCACGCTGGTGGCAGCACGATGGTTTGTTGCGATCCCTCCCATCCAGTAGTGCGCCGCCGGTGCCACGGGCAGGGGCTGTTCAAACGGGCGAAGCCCATACTCCCGGCAGCGTTCCAGGATGGTGGGAAAGCGGCGTTCCGCCTGCGCTCTCGGAATCGGCCTCAGGTCCAGCTCCACGTGATTCGTTCCGTCCTGGCGCATGCTGCGCACAAGGGCTCTGCTCACCTGATCGCGAGGTGCAAGGTCACCTCCGCTCAGGCCGCTCACCGGGCTGTGTCCGGCACGGTTGCGTAGGACGCCACCCTCTCCACGCACCGCCTCGGAAATCAGGAAACAGGGGGCGCCTGGAAGATGGAGGGCTGTGGGATGGAATTGCACGAATTCCAGATCCTCGATCGCAGCCCCTGCCTGCCAGGCAAGTGCGACCCCTTCGCCGGCAGACTGCGCAGGGTTCGTGGTGTTGGTGTAGAGATGGCCGCCGCCGCCGGTCGCCAGCACAACGGCGCGGGCGCGAATCCAGTGGAGCAGAGGGCCATCAAGAACCTGCACCCCACAGCAGCGCCCGTTCTCAACCCAGAGTTGACTCACCCGGACGCCACGTCGATGCAGCAGTCCCTCCCGCTGCTCGACCCGTTCGCGGAGCACATCCACGAGGGCTCTGCCCGTCTGGTCCTGAACATGCAGCACGCGGTGGTGGCTGTGGGCCGCTTCGAGGGTGGTGGCGAGGCTGCCATCACTGTTGCGATCGAAGGCCATGCCCACATCCAGCAGGCGCTCAACGCAGCGGGGCGCTTTCTCCACCAGCAGGCGCACCGCATCGCCGTCGCAGAGACCTGCCCCGGCCTCCATGGTGTCCTCCGCATGACTTCCTGCACTGTCACCGGCACGGGTCACGGAAGCGATGCCGCCCTGGGCCCAGCGGCTGGAGGAATCGCGGCTTGTGTTGCGATTGAGCAGCAGAACGTTGAGTCCGTCCGGGAGTTCCAGGCAGGTCATCAGCCCGGCGGCCCCCGCGCCAACGACAATCACATCCCAGGGGCCAGTGGGAATGCGCTCGCCGTGGAGAGGACGTGGTGTCATCGCTGCAGCAAAAAACCGCCGACATGGCCGGCGGTTCATTCAGAGGTCTTGCGGTCGCTCGGGGGTTCAGACAACCACCTCAGCGGTACTGACCGTCATTGATGCGATCAAAGCCTTCGTTGAGAGCGATCGCAGGGGCTGTGACCAGGAAATTGTCGCGGTACTTGTTGAACAACTCCTTCTGTCGCTCCGTCAGATCCAGGCTGAGAACGTCGTCCACGGTGTCGTAGGGGCCCCCAAGCACGATCTTGCCGGCCAGGGTGGGATACATGCCGGGGAACTGCTGGAAGCGACGCACGGAGGAGTTGTTGAGATCCACCATGTCGCCACGCTCGGCGATCTTGTCATCGGCCACATTGCGGATCTCGTCCGCATAGGCGGCCTGAGGGAGCACCAGCCCCATCACGAGGCCTGCCATCACAACCAAACCAGTCAGCCAGGAGACCAGCCGCTTCATCGGAACACTCCGTCGGGATTCGGAACGAGACTTCCGGCATTGCCGGTAGGAGAACCTTACAAGTCAGTCCGGGCCGATGACCCAACCAAACCGTGAGCTTTTGCAGTTCGTTTCAGATCAGGCCGCTGAGGTCTGGATGGACGAGGGCCAAGAGAAGGAAAAGGCCATCCACCATCACGGTTGTGATCAGCACGGATGCCGCCACGGTCAGACTTTCAGCGTGAGGACCTTGACGGGATCCGTTCACCCGCATGAGCGTTGCCGTCGTCAGGATGGCCACGGCCATGCCGAGGATCAAGATCATGGCCGAGGGAGCCCTCAGTGACTGGGCGGCGCTGTTGAGGAGAAGTCCCGCCTCGGACAGGGGCGCCTCCACAACCTGCGGCCAGAACCGCATCACCCCCGTCAGGGCCATGGCCAGATCGGTCATGGCCGTGCCCACGAGTGAGGCCAGGTAAAAGGAGCAACCCAGGCGCCAGCGCGTTCCCAGGCCGCCAAGCGCCAGGGGCAACGCGAAGGCCTCCACCGGCAGGTGCCAGGCAGGATGCGCCCGCAGCCATCCCCAGAACAGGCTGCCTGCGAGCCAGCTGCCACTGAAGCCGAGCAGCAGGGCGCCTGCGCGTCGACGGCGCAGTCCCGTGCTCCACCCCAGGGGGATGGCGGTGGACACAAGCACCACGGTGAACAGAGTGGCGCTGAAAGGGTGAAGGCGCACCCAGGGGGCCTGAAGGAACACAGGCAGAACGACCAGCAACGCGCTCCAGATGCTCAGCTCAACGCGGTTGCTGACCTTGTGGTCACCCCGGTCTTGGACAAACAACGTCTCCACGGTGCGACGATCCAGTGCTTCGGTTTGGATCAGACCGCTCGGCAACAGTGCGTCCCCGTTTGTGAAGAAAGAACCGAAACCTTAGAAGATGCGCTCCGGCGACGTGTTGTCCTTCGGACTGGCACTGGATGCGTTCCAGGCATAGGTTCCACTCGCTGACTGCGGTGCATGACTGATCTCGCCGCTGCTCCAGGGCTTGTTGAAGCCTGTTGGCGCAGCTTTGTTCTGGGTGTTGTGCAGGGGTTAACTGAATTTCTGCCCATCAGCAGCACCGCGCATCTCAAGGCGGTGCCCGTTCTGCTCGGTTGGGGGGATCCCGGTCTGTCCGTGACAGCTGTGATTCAGCTCGGAAGCATCGCTGCCGTCATCCTCTACTTCAGCAAGGAGCTTGGACAGGTCCTGAGAGGAGTAACGCGAGCCATCGAACGTGGACAGTGGCGCGAGCCCGAGGCACGACTCGGAGCCGCGATGCTCGTGGGCACGCTTCCGATCCTCGTGATCGGCTCCCTGATCAAGAGCTTCTGGCCTGGTTACAGCAGCTCACCCATTCGGAGCATCCCTGCGATCGCCGTTGTGTCCATCGTTATGGCGATCCTCCTCGCGCTGGCTGAGCGTTTCGGCCCACGCCGCAAGGCGCTGGATCAGGTCAGTGGACGCGATGGTCTGCTTGTGGGACTTGCTCAGGCTCTTGCCCTGATTCCCGGTGTCTCGCGATCGGGCAGCACGCTCACGGCGTCGCTGTTCTGTGGCTGGACGCGGGAGGATGCGGCCCGGTTCTCTTTCCTGCTGGGCATTCCGGCCATCACGATCTCTGGTGTCGCTGAGCTCAAGGGAGCGTTTGACGATCCCAGCTCCGGTGGTTTGATTCCCCTGCTCATAGGGGTTTTTTCCGCTGCTCTGGTGTCCTGGTTGTCGATCGCATGGCTGATTCGCTATCTGCAGCGACACAGCACCCGGCTTTTCGTGATCTATCGCCTTCTGTTCGGGGTGCTCCTGCTGGCCTGGTGGGCGGTGACGGGATCAAACTGAGGCAAGCCGCTGGTCATCCGTGTGGAATGAGCCCTCTGCCGGTGTCGCCGTCGCGGCCCTGGATCCTGAGTCGTCATCACGTCAGCCTGCTCCGGCACTCGTTGTGGCCGTAGCGCCTGGTTCGATCGGTGAAGACCTTGGCTTCGAGCCCGGGGATCAGCTGCTCAGCATCAATGGCATCCGGCCCCGAGATCTCATCGACTACCGCTATCTCTGTGTTGATGAGGAGTTGCGTCTTGAGGTGCGCGATGCGGCCGGTGTCTCCCATGCGGTGGAGCTTGAGAAAGACGCCGATGAAGGGCTGGGGCTTGAGTTCAGCGAAGCCCTTTTTGATGGCCTGCGTCAGTGCAACAACGGATGCCCGTTCTGTTTCATCGACCAGCAACCTCCCGGTCGACGCAGCAGCCTCTATCTCAAGGATGACGACTACCGGCTCAGCTTCCTTTACGGCTCCTACCTGACCCTGACCAATCTCACGGACAGCGACTGGCTGCGCATCGAGCAGCAGCGCCTGTCACCTCTGTTCGTGTCGGTCCACGCGACGGACCCCGATCTTCGCGCCCGTCTGCTGAAGAACCCACGGGCGGGGCAATTGATGGATCAGGTGCGCTGGTTCGCCGCCAGGGACCTGCAGATCCACGCCCAGGTCGTTGTCTGCCCTGGCCTGAATGACGGCGATGCCCTTGAGCGAACGCTGCGGGAACTGGCTGAGTTCGCGGGGGGAGACTGGCCTGCTGTTCTCTCAGCCGCTGTGGTGCCCGTAGGGCTGACGCGGTTCCGTCCAGCAGGTGACGGCTTGCTTCCGGTCACACCTGAGGATGCCCGGGCCGTCATCGCCAGGGTTGAGCCACTTCAGCAGGGGTTTCAAGCCAGGCTCGGCAGTCGCTTCGCCTGGCTTTCGGATGAGTGGTATCTGATGGCAGGCCTGCCCCTGCCGCCGCGGGACAGCTATGAGGATTTGCCTCAGCAGGAGAATGGAGTCGGAAGCATTCGCGCCTTTCTCGAGTCACTGGAGGAAGCCAGTCGTGATCTGCCTCCACGCATCGAGGACCCTCTCCGCAGCAGCTGGGTGGTGGGCAAGCTGGTCGACCAGGCTTTGGCTCCGGTCACATCGCGCCTGAATGCAGTCGAGGGGGTCACCTTGGATCTCCATGGGCTGCCCAGTCCCTACTGGGGACAGGATCAGGTGGTGACCGGACTTCTGACCGGTCAGGATCTGATCGAGGGGCTGCGCGACTGCGACCTCGGTGATCAGCTGTTGCTGCCGTCTGTGATGTTGCGGCAGGGCGAACCCGTGTTCCTCGACGACATGACCCTGTCTCAGCTTGAGGACCGCATGAAGGTGCCGATCCGGGTCGTGCATGGAGCAGCTGACATCGTGGCTGCAGTTCTGGGTCAGAGGTGAGAAACCCCATTAAGCTCCGCGCAGAATGCCTTGTTCTGTGAGACGGTCCCTCGCCAGTCTGCTGATGATTGCAGGCACGCTGACTGCTCCCAGCGGTCTTGCCGCTTCGGCTGAAACCGAACCGCAAACCAGCGCTGAGTCATCTGAGCTGCCGGCCCAAAGTGCTTTGCAGGATCAGACTCAACTTCCCACCGCCACGGAGATCAAAGGGGCCCGGCCCAGGGTCAATGACGAGGCCGTTCCTTCCGCTGCTACGACGCTGCCGGATGACCTTCTTCCCCTTGCGGCTCCTCCATCGCTGGCGTTGCCCGCTGAGCCGGATCAGGTGAAGATCCGCGAGCTGCGTCCGCTCACCCTGGACCAGGCAGAGCGACTGTTGGAAGTCAACAACCCCAGCCTCAAGGCGGCTGAAAGTCAGGTTGAGCAGGCCAAGTCAGCCCTTCTGGCTGCCCTGTCGGCCTGGTATCCCACCATCAATCTCACGGCCAACGGCCTGCCCCAGTATTTCGAATCCGAGCAGTACCGCAATCCGGATTTCGCTCCTAGCAGGATTGATCCAAACACTGGCGCCCCCGAGGCGGAGGTTCAGCCCTATACGAATTCCAGCCAGTGGAGAGCCAGTTTCTCGGCTCAGGTCCAGTGGAACCTGATCGATCCAGCCAGGGTTCCAGAAATCGCGGCGGCTCGCGACAACTACGAAAAGGCGCGCGACACCTATCTCATCACCCTGCGCGAACTACGACTGAATACAGCCACCCTCTATTTCGCCCTGCAGCGTCAGGACGAACAGGTGCGTATCGGCCAGCAGTCGGTGCGTGTTTCCCTGGTCAGCCTTCGTGATGCCCGGGCCCGGTTTGAAGCCGGCGTGGCCACGAAGCTGGAGGTCCTTGAAGCTGAGACCCAGCTCGCTCGCGACCAGCAGCTCCTCAGCAATGCCCTGGGTGATCAGGACAAGGCCCGGCGAGGCCTGGCCTCCCTCCTGAATCTGCCTCAGGACGTCACCCCGACTGCTGCCTCCCCCGCTCGGGTCCGAGGGGTCTGGCAACCCTCTCTTCAGGAGAGCATCGTGGCGGCCTACGCCTTCCGCGAGGAGCTTGACCGTTTCATCCTCGATATCTCGATCAACAACAGCAACGCCAATGCCGCTCTGGCTGCGGTTCAGCCCCTCCTGAGCTTGGTCAACACCTATTCAGCCTTCAAAACCCAGGGTCAGACCGGTGTCCAGCCCCAGATCGGTGTTGATATGGATGACTACAGCTGGAGTTCCAGCAACACCATCGCCCTGAATGCCACCTGGAACATCTTTGATGGTGGTCGAGCCCGTGCTCTGTATCGCCAGAACAAACAGAGAGCCCAGGAAAGCGAGTTCAATTTCGCCTCCGAGCGCGACAGGATCCGCCAGGAAGTTGAAGAGAGTTTCTACGACCTCAGAACTGCCAATCAGGACATCTACACAACGTCCCGTGAGGTGCTTTCCTCCAGGGAGTCACTGAGGCTTGCGCGTCTTCGTTTCCAGGCTGGTGTCACAACCCAGAGGGAAGTGGTCGATACGCAGCGCGATCTCACGCAGGCGGAAGTTCGTTACGCCAACGCGGTGACGTCCTACAACACCTCTTTGGCCCAGCTGCAGCGACGCACCGGTCTTGATCAGGTGATGGCCTGCCCATCCCTCACCCTGGGTTCGGCGAAGCCAGCTGAAGACATGGAATACAGCGTTCCCATCGAACCCACACCGAGCCGACCCGCCTGTGAAGCGTCGATGCTGGCCTCTGAGGGATAGGTGCACCGTGGCTGAAGCGCTTACGTCTCAGCAGCTCAATGCCGTGCACCAGCTGCTCGATCGCATTGCGGAGCGTCAGCGTCAAGACTTCGGCAACATTGTTTCGGATGTCAAGTCCGATGGAACTCTGATCACCACCTGCGATCGCTGGAGCGATGAAGCGATTGCAGGTGGGCTCAGGCTTATTGCCCCTGAGGAAGGTGTCCTCAGTGAGGAAGGGTCGAAGTGTCTTCCCCTGTCTCAGGCCTGCTGGATCGTGGACCCATTGGATGGGACCACCAACTTCGCGGCGGGGATTCCTTACTGGGCCATTTCAGTCGCCCGTTGGGTTGATGGCCACCCCTCTGAAGTCTTCATCGATGTTCCCTCGCTGCGTCAGCGCATCGTTGCCATCCGTGGCAAAGGCGTCTGGCGCAATGGAAAGCCGATCACTGAAGCGACCCGTCTGGCCTCGGGCAGTGCCTGCGTCTCCCTCTGCAGCCGGTCGATCCGCGTTCTGCAGCAGCGTCCTGACCGTCGCTTTCCCGGCAAGATCAGATTGCTTGGGGTGGCAAGCCTCAACCTGCTCAGTGTGGCGATGGGGCAAACCGCTGGGGCACTGGAGGCCACACCGAAAATCTGGGATATGGCTGCGGTTTGGCTTGTCTTGACGGAGCTCGGTTGCCCGCTGATCTGGCTGGATCGGGATCCTCGCCAGCTGACTCCGGGTGACGACATGGAAGCGGTTGATTTTCCTGTGGTGGTCGCAGGAGATGCCTCCATGCTCGAGCGTCTTCGTGATTGGGGTGAAGCCCTGCTCCAACCCTGACCGCAGCAAGCAACCCCTCT
>WTHL01000153.1 GCA_011523155.1 Synechococcus sp. PL34863bin_39
TCATTGGACACGCCCTCAGGAGCCTGAACAAAACCAACAGAGAAGCCTTGGTCTTCAATCGGGACAAAGCCCCCGGGCACACGGGTGAAGGCGAAACCCGTCAGAAGAATGCCAACCGCCAGAATTCCCATCACGACAGGACGAGCCTTCAGTGCCATGTCGAGAATGCTGGAATAGCGCGTTTCAAATCCGCCGTAGAAACGGTTGAACCCGGAGAAGATCACGGGAACGAACCAGCCAATGACCAAACCGATCGCGGAGAACAACACCACCGGAATCGGATTGGTGAAGATCACCCCTGTGGTGATCACACCCACGGCCGCTCCACCCGCGGTGAAGGGAAGACGCAGAGGCAACCCCGTGATCTTGCCGGCGATAAAACCAATCACAGCGCCGATCACCGTTGGAATCAATGCTGCAGCTGCTCCGTTGCCAGCACTGAGCAGGCCGTAGATGAAACCGAGCACCACGCCGGCTGTGGCGTACTGCTCTCGGCTGAGCTCCTTGGTCTCCTTGGACAGCAGCAACGCCGAGAGCATCGGCGAAAAGGTGAGGGCGTTGAAGGTGGAGATGCCGATCGAGAAGAGAATCGTGGCGGCGAACTGCTTGTAGATCGTTCCGGTCGCTCCAGGGAAGAACAGCACCGGAAGGAACACGGCCATCTTCACCAGGGAGGTGGCGATCACGGCACTGAACAGCTCGTCCATGGTCGCCATCGCGGCCTGAACAGAGGTGAGCCCCTCCGACTTCTTCGCCGATGTGTCTTCGACAACCGTGATGGCGTCATCAACCACCAGACCGGTGGCAAGCACCAGACCGAACAGGGTGAGCTGATTGAGGGAGAAGCCGAAGGCAAGCACCAGCGCGAAGGTGCCGATCAGGGCCACGGGGATCGCAATCGCAGGCACCAGCGTTGCTTTCCAGTTCTGGAGGAACAGGAACAGGATCAGCACCACCAGGATCACCGCATCCCGCAGCGAGTTGGTCACACCCTTGATCGACTGGTTGATGAAATCGGTGGTGTCGTAGATCACCTCCGTTGCCAGGCCGACGGGGAGGGTCTGCTCAAACGCGGCGATGACATCCTTGACCCCGTTCGACACCTCAATCGCATTGCTGCCGGAAAGCTGATAAACCGCCACACCCACCGAAGGTGTGCCCTTGAGATCCATCGCATCGATGCCGTAGGCCTCACCGCCGAGGGTCACCCTTCCGACGTCGCGAAGCTTGACCAGTCCACCGTTATCGGTGGTCTTGAGCACGATGTTCGCGAACTCCTCCTCGGAGGTGAGTCGTCCCTGGAGTTGCACAGTGAAGGTGAATTCCTGGCCGTCCGGGGCCGGTGCTCCGCCCACCTTGCCTGCGGGAACCAGCCTGTTCTGACTGCGGAGCTGGGACACCACATCGGTGGAGGTGAGGCCGTAGGCCGTGAGCTTCTCGGGGTCAAGCCAGAGCCGGAAGGCCACCTTGCGGTTGCCGAAATAGGTGACCTCACCGACCCCGGGCACACGCTTGATGTTGTCGGTGAGGTTCTTGTCGAGATAGCCGCTGATGGTCTCGACGCTGTATTCGGTCTTGGAGGGATCGGAATTGACGAAGTTGTAAACGAGCAGAATGGAGTTGGAGGCCTTGTTGACGGTGACACCGGCCTTGCGCACCTCCTCCGGCAGTTGGGGTTCAGCGAGTGACACCCGGTTCTGCACATTCACCTGGTTGATGTTGCCGTCGGTGCCGCTGTTGAAGGACACCGAAATCGAGCTCACACCATCGGCTGAACTGTTGGAGGTGATGAAATCCATCTCCTCCACGCCGTTGATCTGCTGTTCCAGCACCGAGGTGACGCCCTGCTCAACGGACACGGCATCGGCCCCCACATAGGTGGCCTGCACCTTCACGGTGGGCGGCGCAATGTCCGGCAGATTTTCGATCGGCAGGATCGGGATCGCGATCAGACCGACGATCACGATCAACAGGCTGCAGACCGTGCTGAGAACCGGTCGGGTGATGAAGTTATTGGATGCAGACATCGCGACGCCTCAGTTCGGGGTCGAAGCGTCGGTGGCTGGTGCGGCCCCAGCGGGCTTGATCACCACCGGCATGCCATGCCTGAGGTTGAGCAGGTTCGAGGTGATCACCTGCTGATCAGCGGTCAGCCCCTTGGTGATGGGATAGCGGTTGTTCTGCAACCGACCAGTGCTGACGGGCGTCTGCAACGCGAAGACGGTCTCCTTCGGCAACTTGCCGTGCTGAAGGCCCTTGCCGATGCGCTCGACATCCGCCTTGCCCGGATTGGCCTTGAGATCCTCGAAGCTGCCGACCCGAAACACGAAACTCTGCCCGGAGCTCTGCGTCACCGCAGCAAACGGCACCGACAACAGCTCCTGGGAGCGCAGCTGAACGCGGGTGCGCAACCTCTGACCGCTGCGCAGCATGCCATCTGGATTGGGGAAGAGCGCCTTGACCAGCAAGCCCTGGGTCTGCGGATCCACCTGGGGATCAATCGACTCAATCGCTCCCGTTGACAGCAGCGTGCCGCTGCCTGGCGCACTGAGGAGCACCGGCTGCCCAACGGCGAGGCGATCACCGAACACCGCCGGCACTTCCACCCGTGCCTCCAGCGCATTGTTCTTGACCACGCTGGTGAAGGGTTGGTTCTGCTGCACCACGTCCCCCACCTTCACCTGCACATCCGCAACGGTTCCCGCAGTCGGCGCGCGGAGGTTGCTGTAACTGAGCGTCGCCTCCAGCGATTTCACTTTTTCAGCCGCTGCGATGTAGCGCGTGCGATAGGAGTCGCGCTGACGCAACGACGCGGCCCCCACCCTGGCGAGAAACTCCTCACGCTCCCAGTCAACCCGGGCCGTCTCCTCCTTGGCCTTCGCTTCTGCGAGTGCAGCCCGTTCCTGGGCCTGGTCGAGCACCACCATCAACTGGCCGGGGCTGACCCTGTCACCCTGGGCAACCTTCAATTCCAGGACACGGCCTGAAGTCTGGGCAGCCAGTTGCACCAGGTCGTGGGCCTCCAGCGTGCTCACGGTGTCCACATCATCGGTGAACCGTGCCTCCTCCACCGGCGCCTGATCCACAGCCAGGGGCGGACGTTGCGGCGTCGACGGACCGCAGGCGGCGAGTCCGAGGCCGAGGGCTGTCAGACCGACGAGACGAAGGGAACCCTTCACAGACTTCTGGCTTGAAAACCAAGTATGGGTCGATTTTTGGAACCTGCTGATCCCGGAGAGGTCAAAATTGGCGGACGCCGATGTCTGCATGGCCGCCGACCTGTTTTCCCATCACGGTGATCAGTTGCGTCAGCGACAGGCGCCCCTGGCCGACCGGATGCGGCCCAGAACCCTGGAGGAGTTCGCCGGCCAGGGGGCGATCCTGGCGGAGGGTCGACTCCTGCGCCGCGCCATTGCCGCTGACCGGGTCGGCAACCTGCTGCTGCATGGTCCACCGGGTGTCGGCAAGACAACCCTGGCGCGGATCATTGCCAATCACACCCGCGCTCACTTCAGCAGCCTCAATGCCGTGCTGGCCGGGGTGAAGGATCTGCGCAGCGAGGTCGATGCGGCCCGCCGCCGACTCGAACAGCACGGCCTGCGCACGATTCTGTTCATCGACGAGGTGCATCGGTTCAACAGTGCGCAGCAGGACGCCCTGCTGCCCTGGGTTGAAAACGGAACACTCACCCTGATCGGTGCCACCACGGAGAACCCCTACTTCGAGGTCAACAAAGCGTTGGTGAGCCGCTCCAGACTGTTTCGGCTGCAGAGCCTGGAGGCCGAGGATCTGCGCAGTCTGCTGTGCCGCGCCCTCAGCGACGAGGACCGGGGCTATGGCAAACGTGGGGTCGACATCAGCCAGGACGCCGTCGATCACCTGGTGAATGTCGCCAACGGTGATGCCCGCAGCCTGCTCAATGCCCTCGAGCTGGCGGTGGAGAGCACGCCGCCGGACCCGGACAGCGGAACGGTGGTGATTGATCTGTCCATTGCCGAGGAGTCCATCCAGCAGCGCGCGGTTCTGTATGACAAGCAGGGGGACGCCCACTTCGACACGATCAGTGCCTTCATCAAGTCGCTGCGGGGATCGGATCCGGATGCGGCCCTGTTCTGGCTGGCGCGGATGGTGGAAGCCGGTGAGAACCCGCGCTTCATTTTCCGGCGCATGCTGATCGCCGCTGGCGAGGATATTGGCCTCGCCAGCGGCGATCAGC
>WTHL01000312.1 GCA_011523155.1 Synechococcus sp. PL34863bin_39
GCTCCAACAGCTCACCGTTTACGCACCACAGCCGTTCCAACGCGATCCTTCCGGGCTCGCGTTGCCATCGGAGAGGAGTGCGCTGCCTCAGCAGGGCTGGCCAGATCCCAGTCCGCAACCCGAGCCGCCTGCATCCGTCGCAAGCGACGCCATGCTCGGCATGGCCTGCCCCCCGCAGCTTCCTCCGATCCCGGACTGGCACCCCCATCCATGGAGCGCAACGGTCTGGGGAGGACAAAGCATTGATTCGAACTTCGGAGACACATTCGTCTTCAACGGCCGAATGCGACCTGAATACCTGCTGGGTGCCACGCTCCAGAAACGGATCTGGAGGGCCGGTCCCTTCGCGCTTGAACTCGAAGGCAGCCTGTTCGCCCATCAGGTCTACAGCCAGGCAGGCGGCGCCTTCAATCAACCCATCCCCAACGCAGAGACCTCCGGCCAGACCTTCAGTGAAGGGATTCTTGGGCTCGGGGCTCGGGTCTGGGTTCAACCCTGGCTGAGCCTGGGACTCGTGGAAGGGGTGAGTTACTTCACCTCCGACAGCAACTACGAACGCACCTATCGCGAGAACTACGCGCAGTTCCTCAACTACCTGGGGTTTGAACTCGAGGCAGCGGTGTCCCCGCAGCTGTCACTCGTCGGCCGGATTCATCACCGCTCAGGCGCCTTCGGCACTTACAGCGGTGTACGGGAAGGCAGCAACGCCTATCTGATCGGCGCGCGCTACCGCTGGGGCCACGAGCCTGTCACTCTCCTGCAGTCGGAGATGCCGCCACCGGTGGGCTGCCCCGACCCCGACCGACTGACGCGCCAGCCCCGACGCACACTGGCCGAAGAACTGGAAGCGATCACCCTCAATCCCAACGCTCTGAACGACACGTCAGACGACGCCCCGGCGCCAGCCGATCTCAGCCTCACCACTGCATCCTCCCTCTCGCTGCGCGAACAGGAAGCACTGCGAGCCGCAGCGATCGCCCGCATTGATCAGCGCATCGACAGCATCCAGTTCCAGCAAGCCTTCAAGATCGAGAGGCGTCAGGGCGTCCCGAAAGGCATTCAGAATTCCGCCGTCAAGGACCAGAACAAGTACGGCGGTCTTCGCGTGATTCCCTCCTCCGGGAAAGTCAAACTGATCGAAGGTGAAATCAGCCGTTGGCGCATTCAGGCAGCAGAAATCAAGATCACCCCTGAGGGGTGGACAGCTGACCGCATGGGATTCACCAATGACCCCTTCACCCCTGCTCAGACACGCATTGACGCCGACGACGTTGTTGCGCGTCAGACCGAGACTGGCGACATCCTGATTGCATCCAAACGCAATCGCCTGATCGTCGAAGAGCGGTTTGCCGTGAACATCAGCCGCACACAGCGAATCGCGAAGGAAGAGGAAGTCAACAACCGGTGGGTCCTTGGTATTGACAATGACGATCGCGACGGATTCTTCATCGGGCGCGACCTGAAGTCGATCAATCTTTTCGAGACCTTCGAGCTCAATCTGCAGCCGCAGATTCTTGTTCAACGGGCCATTGACGGTGAAACCAACAGCTACATCGAGCCCAACGCCAGGATTGGTTCGGACACCACCCGACAAGCGACGGACATCGCTGATCTGTTCGGCCTGGAAGCGGATCTGACGGGATCAGTTCTTGGCTGGAATGCCGAGGTGAATGCCGACATCAGCACGTTCAACCCCAGCAATTTCGCCAATGGCAGCAGGTTCTGGGCCGATCTTGACCATGACATCACGCTTCCTGTCATTGGTCCGTCTCAGGTGAGGCTCTTCGGCGCCTACCGCTATCGCACCTGGAACGGCTCCCTGGGAGAAACCGATGTGTATTCAGCAGTCGGCGGATTCCTTGAGAACCAGGGTGGCTGGAACTGGGGCAGGCTCAGCAATTCCTATCTATGGCGGCTTGGTGTGGGCAGCTATCAGGCTGAATCCTTCACGGACTCCGCGCTGGAGGACCTGCTCAGGGCCAACGCCTATGGCTCCTTGAACAGCAGCTACAGCATCTGGCGAGGAGAGCCTGCCGCCCTCACACCTGAGGCGGCCTATCGCTATTCACCGAGGCCGATTGTGCCGGGATTGACCTTGAACACCAATCTGAACACCAGCGTCACGGCCTATGGCGATGGAACGGGGCAGAGCACCCTGTCGTTCAGCGGTGGGCCAACCCTGACCCTGGGGACCTTCAGCAAGCCCTTCTTCGATTACACCCGCTTGACCGTGCTGGGTGGAGGAACCCTGCGCACCGGTGCAAGTCCCTTCGCATTCGACCAGGCCATCGATCTGGGCACCCTGGGCCTTGGGGTCACACAGCAGATCGCCGGTCCGCTGGTCATCAATGCAGGCGTCGCCCTGAACGTGGATCCCAACTCTGAGTTCTATGGCGATGTGATCAACTCCAACATCGAACTGCGCTGGCAACGCCGGTCCTATGACTTCGGCTTCTACTACAACCCCTATGAAGGCATCGGGGGCTTCCGTTTCCGTCTCAACGACTTCAACTTCACAGGAACAGGGGTCCCCTTTGTTCCGTTCAATCCGCGTCGCCTTCCCAACAACCTTGACGGTCGACCGTTCTGATCAGTCGTCTCCGCCACCAAAAATGAGGTGACTGCCAGTGAGATCGGCTCCGGCGTATTGCATCCCCTCCGTCAACACACCCGGGGCATAGGCGTTGATCACCACAGCGCTGCGAAGATCGACATCGCGCAAATCCGTGCCTGACAGTTCAGCGTTGCTCAACACGGCCCGCTGAAGACTCGCACCCGCAAGCCTGGCGCCACTGAGATCGGCACCCTCAAGGTTGGCATCCTGAAGCTGCGCTTCCCTGAGGTCAGCATCCCTCAGATCAACACCGATCAAATGCTCACCGCGAAGGTCACGGCCGCGGAGATCGCATGCGGGACAGGCTCCGGTGGCTCGCAGCTGGATCAGCGGATCCAGCTGGATCGGAATCGCAACCGAAGCACAACCCTGGAACGGAAGACTCAACAGGGCACCGACAGCGACCAAAGGCATCCAAACGCGGTCCATGGCCCCATCTCCTCTTCTCTCGTCTTAACCACGCCTGGCGGGACGCGCCGCCTGAGGATCAGAAGCCGTTGAGGTAGGGAAGGGCCGCCATGGTGCGCGTCAGCTCAGCATCACGCGCCACCAACTGTGACGTGGCGTCCCATCGCCCGCTGATCAGCATGTCGAGAGCCCCAGGATCGAAATCCACAGTCCAGGAGCCCAACGCAGGATTCGAACACTGGCGACCTTTGAGATCCAACGTCCATTCCGTCGTGGCATCCCGGGACACGGCATCTTGCAACTGCTGAATCCTGTCTGGGGTCGCCGTGGCGCAGGGAATGCCAAGTGCCAGACAGTTCCCGTGGAAGATCTCGGCAAAACTCACCCCAACGATTGCCCTGATACCCCAGCGCATCAAGGCCTGGGGAGCATGTTCGCGACTGGAACCGCAACCGAAATTCCCATTCACCACAAGAATGGCGGCACCTGAATGGGCCGGCTGATCAAAGGGATGGGCGCCAGCGAGCTCCTTGCGGTCGTCGGCGAAGGCCTGCTCACCAAGAGCATCGAAGCTCACACATTTGAGAAAACGGGCGGGGATGATCCTGTCGGTATCGATGTCATCACCCCGCAGCGCAAAGGCCCGTCCGCTGACGCTGGCAATCGTGCCCTGAGGGAAGGGTCCGGTCTGGGTCATGGGAGGAAAAGAACAGTCGAAGAGGGGAAGACGGCTTGGCGAGATGGGGATCAGCTGTCTGCAGCAGCGAGAGTGCGCACATCCGTGACCACGCCACTGACAGCAGCCGCTGCAACCATGGCTGGACTCATAAGCAGGGTGCGGCCACTGGCCGAGCCCTGACGGCCCTTGAAGTTTCGGTTGCTCGAGCTGGCACTGATCTGTCGACCTTCAAGGCGATCAGGATTCATGGCGAGACACATGGAGCAGCCCGGTTCACGCCATTCGAAACCTGCGGCCCGAAACACCTGATCCAGGCCCTCCGCCTCAGCCGCCCGTGCCACCTGCTCGGAGCCGGGGACCACAAACGCCTTGATCCCTGCGGCCACCTTGCGGCCGCGGGCGACAGCCGCAGCAGCCTGAAGATCGCTGAGACGTCCGTTGGTGCAGCTGCCGATGAAGCAGACATCCACCGGCACACCTGCAATGGCCGAGCCAGGCGCAAGATCCATGTA
>WTHL01000108.1 GCA_011523155.1 Synechococcus sp. PL34863bin_39
CTTCAGGGGTGGTTGGCGCACCTGGAAGAACGGGATTCGCACCTCCTTCTACAGGCGGCAATGACGGTTCCTGCAGACTGATCGGTTGCTGTGTCCAGCGGCCGAGAAGGGCCAATCCGGAGAAGTAGCCCACGAAGCCGAAGCCAAAGGCCACGAGGAGATAAAAGCGCCGATCGACTGGTAGGGAGCGTTCGATTCCAGCCGCGGCTCGACTCAGGCGCTGGCGAAGCTGTGAGCGTGGCATCGCTTCTCCATCTCTTTGATCAACGTAATGCCAGATGTGTCATGCGGACTGGCCAGTTCGCAGGGGGCTGGATCTCAGACCGATAAAGGGTGACACCTCGGCCATGGAGCTCACATCCGATCGTCGCTGTATCCGAGCTCATTCAATTTGGCTGCGCTGGTACGCCAGTTGGGCACCACCTTCACAAACAGCTCCAGATACACCGGCCCATCGATCAGGGTCTGCATCTGCAGGCGTGCTCCCTGTCCAATCATTTTGAGCATGGTGCCGCCTTTCCCGATCAGGATGCCCTTCTGGCTCTTCCGTTCCACCAGCACCGTGGCCAGAACGGCCGTGCGGCTGTTGCCCTTCCCCTTGGTGGGCATCTCTTCCACCCGATCAATCTGAACCGCCACGCTGTGGGGAACCTCTTCACGGGTGTGGGTCAACACCTGCTCACGAATGAGCTCGGCCATCAGCAACCGCTCCGGCTGATCGCTGACCATGTCGGGCGGGTACAGCTGAGGGCCCACCGGCATCTGGGCGCTGATCGCTGCAACGAGATCCGGACACCCTTCCCCGCTCAGTGCACTGCAGTGGTGCAAGGGCCAGTTGGTCTCTGCCAACAGCTGCCGGTACGCCGCATCAGCTTCCGGCCGTTTCTCCACCGGCACCCGATCCCACTTGTTCAGGACCACCTGAACTGGATGGCGCTGCTGCTGAAGCAGGTTGACGATGAAGGCATCGCCTCGGCCGGGTTCTTCGCACCCCTCCAGCAACAACAGAATCTGATCGACTTCACCGATCGCCGCACGGGCGCTTTGCACGAGGCGCTCACCGAGCAGATGATGAGGTTTATGGATTCCAGGGGTATCCACCAGGATCAGCTGAGCTGTCGTCGTGGTGAGAATCGCCCTCAGACGATTCCGGGTGGTTTGAGCCACCGGCGAGGTGATGGCGACTTTGTCGCCCACAAGCTGATTGACCAGGGTCGATTTGCCCACATTCGGCCGTCCGATCAGAGCCACGAAACCTGAACGGAACCCCTCCGATTGATCGGCTGTCGTTCGATCCATGCCCAGGGTCAGCACACCGTTGCTCCAGCCTTGCAGCTCATCAGCCCATAGGCTGAAGTCAGCACCAGCACCAAAGCGCATGAGCACGCTTGAGCCGAGTTTCCAGCAAGCGATGGAGATCGCGGCCGGGTGGCTGAAGCAATGGGATGACGAAGAAATCAGCGATGAAGTGATGGCCGACCGCGTGGGCGAATTGGTGGCGAGCCGCGACGGTGCCAGGGGCTTCTTTGTGGTGAGTCTGGCCGGCGACAGCGCCCTGATGGACAGACTTCCAGAGGCCTTGATCCACAAACTGCAGGAAGCCGGTGAGGGCGTGGTCGACCTCACTGCGCGCAATCTGGCCATGAGCGCCGCCATGACCGTGCATCACCGCGCCAATGGTGATGAAGACCAGGCCTCTGGTTCCGAACGGGTCAACACACGCTGCACGGAACTGCTGCGCCAACTCGGATCGCAGCGCGTCAAAGACCGCCTCGAAATTCTGCTGGACGCAGTGGCACACAACCGTGGTGATGACGTGGGCTTTCTGGAACGCTGGGGCTACAACGCTGAGCAGAAAGCTGCGATCCACGCCGCCGTCGAGGCTGTGGCCGACTGAGACCATCAACCCAACAAAAAACCCCGGCCGAAGCCAGGGTGGAACTGACGCATCAGGCGTTGGGGTTGATGCGACCGGATCAATCGCGACGACCACCGCCCTGCAGGGCAATGATGAGACGCAGCACGAAGATGAACAGATTGATGTAGGTCAGATACATCCCCAGTGCCCCTGAGAGGTACTGATCGTCCCGATACATCCGGGGCATTGTGTAGAAGTCAACAAATGCCATCCCGACGAAGAGCACCGTGCCGAAGCCGGCAATCGCCAGATTGGTGGCGGCATACAGGCCGGGGATGAAGAAGCCGGCGATCATGATCCCAACCATGGCGATCACCAGGCCGATCAAGCCCAGGCTCACCACCGAGGTCAGCGCCTGGCCGACGCTGTCGCTCATGCGACGCCCAAAGATCGAGGCCATTGCAAACGTGAGGCCGGTGGCCAGCGCCGCAATGCCGATCGAAGCGGCACCAGCCACCGCGATGGCCTGAACCACCAGTCCGGTCAGAGTGAAACCGGTCAGCAGACTGAAGGTGGCCATCAGCGGCAATGCCGTGCCGTTGTTGGCTTTGTTCGCTGCGTTCTGCGCAACGAAGAAAAGGATGAACCAGGGGATGATCGCGACCAGCGAGAGGCCCTGGAAAGCCGAATAGCCGATCGAAGCCATGGTGGCCATGCCGCCGAGCACGCCGCCGGCGGTGAGCACCATGCCGCCGCCCACGTAGGGGAGGGCTTTGTTGACAACGTTGGGGCCGACGAGAGCACTGGACTGTGCCTCGCGGATGGCCTCCTGGAAATTGCTGCTGGCTGGCATAACGCCCCAGATCACTGGATCTACTTTGCCAGTCCTGACAGGGTTTTGGTCAGATCCGAGGTGCGGATCTCACCATCAGGACAACCAGGGTCAGGAGACCCTTCGCGGCCTGGATATCGACGACGCTGAGCCACCGGTGGCCTTGTCTCGTTTCGCATAGGCCTCAACTACCCGTTGCACGAGGGGATGACGGACCACATCGGCGGAGGTGAGTTTGCAGACTGCCACTCCTTCAACGCCTTCGAGCACCTGCGAGGCTTCGACCAGACCACTGAGTTGACCCTGGGGAAGATCAACCTGGGTCGTGTCACCTGTCACAACCATCCGCGACCGCTCTCCGAGACGGGTCAGCACCATGCGCATCTGGGCAGGCGTGGTGTTCTGCGCCTCGTCGAGAATCACAAAGGCTTCAGCAAGGGTGCGGCCGCGCATGTAGGCGAGAGGAGCCACCTCGATCACACCCTTTTCGAGCAGAGCCGTTGTTTTTTCCGGTCCGAGCAGGGAGTGCAGTGCGTCGTAGAGGGGGCGAAGGTAGGGATCCACTTTCTGCTGGAGATCCCCGGGCAAAAACCCGAGACGTTCCCCTGCCTCCACGGCCGGCCGGGTGAGGATCAGGCGCTCGACCTTGCGCTCCGTGAGCATGCGGACAGCGAGCACGGTGGCGAGGAATGTTTTCCCCGTACCGGCAGGCCCCAGAGCGAAGGTGAGGTCATGGCGTTCCATCGCTTCCACATAGGCCTTCTGACGCAGGGTGCGGGGCCGCAGCAGATTGCCCTTCTGACTGCGCGCCAGCACTTGCTGGCCCATCGCTGCGTGGTCATGGTTACGCCCGGTATCCAGGGCCTGGAAGGCAGCCTGCAGATCCACAGGGGAGATGGTTTCGCCTTCCTGCCAGAGCGATCGAAGCAACTCGACCACAGCAGCCGTGCGTTCGAGCTGGGATGGCCGACCGCGGATCTCAAGCTGAAGACCCCGCATCACGAGAGAAACCCCGGTGAGGGCTTCAATCTGACGCAGGGTCTGTTCTGAAGAGCCAGCTAAGGCGAGAGCCGCCTCAGGAGTCGGGAGATCAACAACGAAACGACCGGCTTCGGGAGCCTCGGTCATCACGTAGTTCAGCCTTCGGAAGCGTCGTCAGTGGCCTCCGACGAAGCTTCCGCTTCAGCAGCGGCCTTGGCTTCAGCAGCTTCCTTGGCGGCCTGTTTTGCTGCAGCTTCACGGGCAGCAGCCTGCTTGGCCTTGCCGACAATTTCAGCAGGACGGACAGTCTTTTCGAGCAGACCGCCCTTTTCAAGCAGCGACCGAACAGCATCAGTGGGCTGAGCACCCTGGCTCAGGCGCTCACGCAGACCTTCTGCATCGAGACGGGTCTCCTTGGTGCGGGGGTTATAGAAGCCCAGCTCCTGGAGAGGACGACCGTCGCGACGGGACGTGCTGTTGCAGGCCACGAGGCGGAAGCTCGCTTCCCGCTTCTTACCGAACCGCT
>WTHL01000012.1 GCA_011523155.1 Synechococcus sp. PL34863bin_39
TGAGCTTGCTGCGCTCGCCGGAGACTTCGATCACCTCGCCCTGGAAATCCTTGAAGGGACCTGCCGTCACAAGAATCTGATCGCCTTCGGTCAGATCCACCTTGACCACAGTTTTCTTCTCGGCCGCACGCTTGAAGATGCGATCAACTTCCGATCGGCTGAGGGGGCGGGGTTTGATATGGCCCCGGGCTTTCCCGGTCGCCCGACGGTCTTCAGCACCCACGAAATTGATCACATTGGGTGTGCTGCGCACGGCCATCATCGTGTCCTCGTCGAGGACCATCCGAACCAGGACATAGCCGGGGAACACCTTCTCCTCGGTGGACTGGCGACTGCCGTCCTTCTTGATCTTGACCGCGGGGGTCTCGGGGATCTCAATCTCAAGGATGCGGTTGCTGACCCCGAGAGTGACGGCCCGCTGCTCGAGGGTGGCCTTCACCTTCTTCTCGCAGCTGGACGCAACCTGCACGGCATACCAGCGCGCAACGGAAGTGCGAGCAGAGGCTTCGAGCGTGCCGGCTTCCCCCTCATTGGGAGCGGGCAGATCGAGCACGTCAGCGCTCTGGGCAGTGAGGTCGACGTCGGACACGGGCTAAGAACTGGGTATTGAGAGGAACGAAGACAACGAAGTCAGGAATTCAGACATTGCCGTGGATCAACGGAACACCTGCGTTGCCGACCAACTGAACAGACGGCTGACCGAAGCGATCGCGGCAGCGGAGAGACTCACCATCAGGATCACAGCGATCGACTCGCTGAACAGCTGCTGCCGAGTCGGCCACACCACAAGCTTGAGCTCGTCCAAGGTGGCCGCCACAAAACCGTTCTTCTTGCCGTCAGGTGACGACGCCGAAGGCTTGGTTGCTGCTGTGTCCTCGGAGGTGGGGGTGGTCACGGGTTCTGTGCCGGTGCCGGACAGGGTGCGGAAAACACCTGCCAGCAAACAATCACCTTACCGGATGCCTCTCTCGTCAAGTCTCAGCGGCGAATTGGAATGGTGAGGCCTGGCCTTCCGTTGCTGTCACCCGCACACGGCTGGCCCCGTTGAAACGCTCTTCCAGCACCTCGGTGGCCAGTGGATTCTCCAGGTGTCGTCGCAACACTCGCCGCAGAGGACGGGCACCATATTCAGGCTCATGGCCCAGCTCAGCCAGGGCCCGCACCACCGAAGCCTCCACCTGGAGCTCCAGTCCCTGTTCGGCCATGAGGCGCGCGAGATCCTTGAGCTGCAACCGCACGATCCGCTCAAGATCGTCCACACCAAGCGGTCGGAAGCGGATCACCTCATCGATGCGATTGAGAAATTCAGGCCGGAACTGACGGCCGAGGGCCTCATCCACCTGGGCGGACAACGTCTGTTCCAACGCAGCGTGATCGGCGCCCTCCTGCTGTGCCAGACGTCCGTTGTCGAGAATCGCCCGGCTGGCGAGGTTGCTGGTCATCACGATCACGGTGTGACGGAAATCCACCGTGCGCCCCTGGGAATCCGTGAGGCGGCCGTCATCCAGCACCTGCAACAGCACATTGAACACATCGGGATGGGCCTTCTCCACCTCGTCAAGCAGGAGCAGGGCATAGGGCCGACGGCGCACCGCTTCGGTGAGCTGGCCACCCTCCTCGTAGCCGACATAGCCGGGAGGTGCGCCGAGCAGGCGCGCCACGGCATTGCGTTCCATGAATTCGCTCATGTCGAGACGCACAAGCGCTTCCTCTTCATCGAACAGCAGGGCTGCCAGGGCTTTGGCGAGCTCGGTCTTGCCCACCCCCGTGGGGCCGAGAAACAGAAACGAGCCAACGGGGCGCCGGGGATCCTTCATCCCAGCGCGGGCCCGGCGGATCGCCGCAGCCACCGCCTGCACCGCCTCCGGTTGACCGATCACCCGCTGGCCCAGATGTCCCTCGAGCTCCAGCAGTTTCTGGCGCTCTCCAGCCATCAGCCGCTGGACGGGAATGCCCGTCCAGCGTGCGACGACATCGGCAATGTCACCGGCCTCCACCTGCTCGCGCAACAACGCCGTGCCCTGGGACTGGGCCTCCGCAAGCGTCTGTTCGAGATCCTGACGCCGCTGCTGCACCCGATGCAACTGGTCATATTCCAACCGGGCAGCCTCTTCAAAATCACCACTGCGCTCGGCTTCGGCCATCGCATGGCGGAGGTCTTCATCGTCCTGAAGCAGCTGACGCAGTTCGGCCAGCTGATCACGCTCCGCCTGCCAGCGTTCACGCAGCTCTTCCAGGCGTGTGGAGGACTCGAGTCGCTCCCGCTGCAACTGGACCCGCTCCGCCTCCGGAGACTGTTCTGCAGCAAGCAGCGCCAGTTCCACACGACGCAACTCCGCTTCGGCGTCCTCGACAACCTGAGGCTTGGAGGTCACATCCATCTTCAGCTGTGCCGCGGCCTCGTCGATCAGATCAATCGCCTTGTCAGGCAGGCAGCGATCACTGATGTAGCGATCGGCCAGGCGAATCGATGCCAGCACCGCCTCATCGGTGATGGTCACACCGTGGTGAAGTTCGTAGCGCTCCTTCAGTCCGCGCAGGATCTCCCCACTGAGTTCGAGGGAAGGCTCGAGGATCGGCACCTGCTGGAAACGACGATCCAGCGCCGGATCCTTCTCCACCGTGCGGCGGTAGTCCTCGGGGGTCGTGGCCGCGATGCAGCGCAGATCTCCCTGGGCCAGGGCCGGTTTGAGCAGGCTGCCGGCATCCGCACTGGTGCGATCGCTGCTCACCACCGTGTGCAGTTCATCGATGAACAGCACGACCCCGGCATCGGGATCGCTCGCCTCCGCAAGCACGGCGCGCAGACGTTCCTCGAACTGCCCCCGGAACTTTGCTCCCGCAATCAGGGCCCCCACATCAAGGGCCACGAGATGCAGACCCTGCAACGACTCCGGCACTTCGCCGGCCACAATCCGCTGGGCCAGCAACTCGGCGATGGCGGTCTTGCCGACGCCTGGAGCGCCGATCAGCACCGGATTGTTCTTGCCACGACGGGACAACACCTTGATCAGGCTTCGGATCTCCGTGTCGCGGCCAATGACCGGATCCAGGGAGCCCTGGGCAGCCGCAGCCGTCAGATCACGGCCGTACAGCTCCAGAGCCCGCGGTTCTTGATCGTCGGCCTGATCCTGGATCGGCGAATCGACGGGCTGCGGGTCGAGACGCATGGCGGGCGGCTCTGCCGGCCGGCGACTGCTGCTGCGCCGGGGGGCTGGCTGGGAGACCTCAGCAGGGGCGACGGGGTCGGATGGCGCGGGTGCCGCGGAGACCTGACGGGGCGGAGGTGGGGCTGGCACCTCCTCGGCGCGTCCGTCCACTGCCGGTGCAGCAGGAGCGGCCATGGCCGACCGTTGTGACGGTCGCCACTGGCGCAGCTCTGCCTCCAGACGATCGGCCGGCAGACCGAAACAGGCGAACAGATCCGCTCCCACCCGGGGATCCCTGCCCATGGCGATCAACACGTGGGTGACCTCAATCAGGCGGGAGCCCCAGAGCCTCCGGCAGCGATCAGCCGCCTCGAGCAGGTCCTCCAGGTCGTCGCCGATGAACAGATCGTCACCGCGCGCGAGGGGCTGATCCGCCAGAAAACCCTCGAGACGGTCGAGGAAAGCCTCAGCGTCCAAGCGCAGGAAACCGACCAGGTCGGCGTAGCGCCGATCGGTGAGCAGCACCTGAAGCAGATGCTCAACATCCAGATCACCATGGCGCCAGCGGCGGGCAACGTCCTGACCGGCCAGGAGCAGAGCCCAGGCGTCATCGCTGAAGCGATCGGGCTCGGCGGTCAGGCTGAGCGGCGGGTCAACACGGGGACGGGCCGGGGAAGTCATGGCGTTCTGAACCGACGGTTAGGCCGCGTCCGAGCGGGACGAGAGCTGAATCAATTCCACTTTGTAGCCATCGGGATCCTCCACAAAGGCGATCACGGTGTTTCCGTGTTTCATCGGCCCGGGTTCGCGCACCACACGCCCCCCTCGGCCGGCAATGGCCTCGCAGGTGCCGACGATGTCCTCAACACCGAGGGCAATGTGGCCGTAGCCCTCACCGAGCGCGTAGCTGGTCGTGTCCCAGTTGTGCGTGAGCTCGAGCACCGTGTGGTCCCGGTCGGCGCCGTAGCCCACAAACGCCAGGGTGAAGCGGCCTGAGGGGTAGTCCTTGCGTCGCAGCAGCTGCATGCCC
>WTHL01000255.1 GCA_011523155.1 Synechococcus sp. PL34863bin_39
CTGTAGGGCTTGAATCCATGCCAGAACCGCAGGCTGTTGCATCCCTTCACGCCCCCGGCCCGGATCGGAGGCGTCTCTGGAAGGCTGCGATCAAGTGGCCGATGTATTCCGTGGCCGTGATGCCCGTGCTGCTGGCGGCCGGCTGGCGCCTGATGGCGGGGGAGGGCGTCCGCTGGGATCAGGGGCTTGGCTTCCTCCTGGCGGCGGTGTTGCTGCTGCTGTGGGAAAACCTCAGCAACGACCTCTTTGATGCCGACACGGGCGTGGATGCCATCGGTAAGCCCCATTCCGTCGTGGCCCTGCTCGGTCGGAAGCGGCCCGTGCGCCAGTTGGCCTGGCTGGCTCTTGGTCTGGGGCTTCTGCTGATCCTTCTGCTGGCGTTGCGCAGCAGCCTGCTGGTGTTGGCCCTGGTGGGCGTCAGCTGCGTGATCGGCTACCTGTATCAAGGTCCTCCCTTCCGCCTCGGCTACCTGGGTCTGGGAGAGCCTCTGTGCTGGCTGGCCTTCGGTCCGTTCGCCACCGCCGCTGCGCTGCTGGCGCTTGCGCCTTCCCCCTCACCGCAGACCGCGACCGTGATTCCCTGGGGCGTAGCCCTCAGGTTGGGGTCCGGCCCGGCCCTGGCCACCACCCTCGTGCTGTTCTGTTCCCACTTCCATCAGGTGGAGGAGGATGCCGCCCACGGCAAGCGGTCGCCTGTGGTGCGTCTGGGCACGGCTGCAGCAGCCCGCTTGATCCCCTGGTTTGTGGCCGGGACCCTGGCCCTCGAGTGGGCGCCGGTGCTGCATGGTGACTGGCCGGTCACGGCCCTGCTTGGAGGCCTGGGCCTGCCGGCCGCCGTCAGCCTGATCCGTCTGCTTCATCGCCATCACCATCAGCCGGATCGCATTCAGCACAGCAAGTTCCTGGCCCTGCGCTTTCAGTTGCTGAACGGTCTGGGGTTCAGTGCTGGTCTTGCCATCGCACCTCTGCTGGGATGGAGCCTGCGGGCACCGGGGTGAGGGGCATGGGGCTGAGGCTGGAGATCAGGCCCTATGCCTTTGCCCTGAGGCAGCCTCTGCACACCGCCGCCGCGGTTCTGCACCAGCGTTGCGGCTGGTTGCTGCGACTCGAGGCCAGCGATGGCCGTCTGGGATGGGGCGAGGTGGCGCCTCTCCTGCCTCAGGACCACCGGCATTGTGCGGTTTGGCTCGAGGCCCGACGTGCCCCCTGGTCTGCGGCTGTGGCCGAGGCCGAGCTGGAGGCTTGCCTGCTCACAGCACCGCCTCCCCTGGCCTTTGCACTCGGTGCGGCTCTGGCTGAACTTGAGGGTCTGGTGGCGCCTGGTGCCTGGCTGCCGCCACCGGCACCGGCCCGGTTGCTCCCGGCAGGGGATCGGATGCCCGAGGCTGTGATGTCACTGCTGCGCAGCCTTGGAGACGGCACGGCCGTCACGCTGAAGTGGAAGGTGGGGGTTGGGGACGCGACGCAGGAGCTGCAGCTTCTGGAGCGGCTGCTCGCCGTGTTGCCCCCCCAGGCCAGGCTGCGGCTCGATGCCAACGGCAGCTGGACGCTGCCCACCGCCCTGCGCTGGGTCGACGTCCTGCGCGGCGACCCCCGGCTGGAGTGGTTGGAGCAGCCCCTGGCCTCCGACGATTGGGCCGGACATCAGCAGCTCCTGCGGCAGGTGCCGGTGGCCCTTGACGAGGGCTTGCGCGACCAGCCGCACTGGCGTCGTGTCTGGACGGGGTGGCAGGTGCGCCGTCCTGTGCTGGAGGGGGATCCAAGACCGTTGCTGCATCAGCTCCAGCGTGGAGTCCCCCGTTTGATGCTCAGCACGGCGTTTGAAACCGGCATCGGGTCCCGCTGGCTTGGACACCTGGCCGGGCTGCAGTGCCAGGGACCGACCCCAGCGGCCCCGGGGCTGGCGCCGGGCTGGCGTCCTGAGGGGCCGTTGTTCAGCCATGATCCGCATCAGGTCTGGGCGGCCGCGGATCAGCCATGAGCGGTGTCGATGCGATGGCGTTGTTCCTGCAGGTGGAGCGGGCCAGAGCCCGTGGTGACTGGGTCTGGCTCCAGGCGGCTGGGTCTGGCGCCGAGGCGGGCCTGCGCCGGGCGCAGGCTGCCCTGGCCAGCTCCCCATGCCCTGAAGGCGGAGGGGTGGTTCTGGCCAGCGGCGGTAGCAGCGGTGGCCGCAGTTTCTGCCTGCAGCCCTGGAGCCATCTCGACGCCTCCGCCTCGGCCTGTGCTGGCTGGCTGCAGGCGATCGGGCTGGACCCCTCGGACCTGTTGCTGCTCAATCCGCTGCCGCCGCACCACGTCAGCGGCCTGATGCCCTGGTGGCGAAGCCGTTGCTGGGGCGCCGCCCATGCCGTGCTGCCCCCTGCATGGATGAAGCAGCCTGAGCAGTTGATGCAGGCCTGCCGGGGGCTTGGCGACTGGGGCCGGAAGCCGGTGCTGGTGTCCTTGGTGCCGACCCAGCTGCAGCGCCTGATGGCCCATCCAGCCGGGGCGGACTGGCTCCAGGCGCTGGCTGTGGTCTGGGTCGGTGGGGCTGCCCTGCCGCGGGTTGTCGCGGAGGAGGCACGCCAACGGGGCATTCGGCTTGCCCCTTGCTACGGCGCCACGGAAACGGCGGCGATGGTGGCGGCGCAGACGCCTGAGCGTTTTCTGCGCGGGGAATCGGGGTGTGGTGCACCGCTGGCGGATGTGGACCTGCGTGTGGAGGTTGACGGCAGCCTGCAGGTGAAAACGCCTCGTCTGGCACCGCTGCGGTGGCGCCATGACCACTGGGCACCTCTGGTGGATGCGCAGGGCTGGTGGCGGACCGGGGACGCTGCTGAGCTCAGGGACGATGCGGTCAGCGCCCCGCGGCTCCAGCTGATGGGGCGCATGGATGGCGCCATCCAGTCAGGGGGGGAGACCGTGTTCCCCGAGCAGCTCAGCGAGCGACTTCTGGAGCAGGCCCAGGCCCGGGGACTGGCGGTGCAGGCCGTGCTGCTGCTTCCGGTGCCGAGCACCGAGTGGGGTGCACGTCTGGTGGCGCTGGTGCGTTGCGCCGACACACCGAAGACGCCAGACGATTGGCGGCTGCTGTTGTCTCGGCTGCAGGAGATCACCGCCGGCTGGTTGCCAGCGGAACGTCCCCAGACCTGGCAGTCCTGCCCCGACCTTGATGTCTCTGACGCCGGCAAGTGGCAGCGGGCCCGTTGGCAAGCCTGGTGGCACTCGCAAGAATCGGCACAGTCATACCGATCCGATGCCCGAGCTGTCAGATACGGAGATCAGCAATAAGAAGTTGGCGGCCGGCCTGCTGGGAATCTTTCTTGGCTCCTTCGGCGTTCACAAATTTGTTCTCGGGTACAACAAAGCCGGCATCATCATGCTGGTGGTCAGCCTGGCCGGCGGCGTCATCACCTGCGGTGTGGCGACCGCGGTCATGTCGATCATCGGTTTGATCGAGGGAATCATCTACCTCACTAAATCGCCCGAGGAGTTCAAGACCCTCTACCTCGAGAACGAAAAGGCCTGGTTCTGATGGCGAGGTCTCCTGGAGCTCGCTCGGCGTCGACCGCGGTGCTGGCGGTGGCGGCCCTGATCAGCGCTTCTGCCGTGTCCGGCACCATCGGCAGCGGCTTCCAGCCGCTGCTCCTCGCTGTCTGTCTGTTGCCACTGCAGTGCGCAGCACTGCTCTGGGCCTGGCAGCGTTCACCCGGCTAGAGACTGCGCAGCTGCCCCATGCCCGAGGCTTCGATCCAGCGATCCACCGAATCGGGAAGCGTGCATCGTCTGCGGGTTTCCCCATCGATGGCGAGGTGGCGGATCAGGCCGCGGGCCACGTCGGTGTCATCGCGCTGGAAGCGAGACCGCACCTCAAAACAGCCCGGATTCAGTCGGACGGGCTCCAGCAGCACGGTCAACTGATCGCCGCCGTGGATGGGCCGCAGAAAGTCCGCTTCGCAGTGAACGATGGGCAGGGCGATCGCGGGTGAGGAATCCTGGCCGCGGCAGCCCGGGAAAAGATCGCCGGCGTCGACGCCGTAGCGCTCAAGGCTTTCTTCCCAGCCTTCATGGCACCAGCGCAGGAGCTGGTGAAAATGCATCACGCCGGCGGCGTCGGTGTCGCCGAAATGCACACGGCGCTTAAGGCGGAGCCAGTGATCAGGGGTGGGCACGATCGGGTGGGAATGGGA
>WTHL01000329.1 GCA_011523155.1 Synechococcus sp. PL34863bin_39
CCGAGCAGGCTTCAGTCACCCTCCTTATGCCCCGTCGAAACCATTGCAGCCCCGGAAAGGGGAAATGGAGCTGAGCGGAATCGAACCGCTGTCCGAAACACCGGTGTGGATCACCTAGTCCGGTCGAAACCGGACCTTGGCATTCTGACAGCAGTGGGGAACCGGAGCAGCACACCGTGGGGAGGGAGAACCGTCAGCGCAGATCAATCCATTCGGGTGTCGCCGTTCTTCCCCAGGGGCTGGAGGAGGCAGGCGCTGTCGAGCTGAAGGCCCTGGGGGCCAGGAACGTACGGCTTCTGCGCCGCGCGGCAGCCTTCGAGGCCAACATGGTCTGCCTGTATCGACTGCACCTCCAGTGCCGGCTCCCGTTCCGGATCCTGCGGGAGATGGCCAGCTTCCCGTGCGATGGCCGCGAGTCGCTTTATCACGGTGTGCAGGACAGCCTCGACTGGGAGCGCTGGCTGCATCCGTCGATGACTTTCAGGGTCGATGCAACAGGCAGCGCCCAGGGCCTGAACCACAGCCACTACAGCGCCCTCCAGGTCAAGAACGCGATCGTTGACCGCCAACGGCAGATCTGGGGCGAACGGTCTTCGGTGGACCTGGAGGAGCCCGACCTGTACCTCCATCTGCACCTCGGGCGCGGAGGAGCGGTGCTCAGTCTCGACGGCTGTGGCGGCAGCCTGCACCGCCGCGGCTACAGGGCCGCCATGGGTGCGGCCCCTCTGAAGGAGAACCTCGCGGCTGGCCTGATCCAACTCACAGGCTGGGACGGAACCACGCCGTTGATCGATCCACTCTGTGGATCAGGCACCCTGCTGATCGAAGCAGCCAGCCTTGCCCGCCATCACTGCCCCGGGCTGCGTCGCCCCTTCGCACTGGAAGGCTGGGCCGATTTCGACCGTGATCTCTGGGAGCAGGAAACGCAGCGCGCCCAGGGCCGGGAGCAGCCTCAACGCCAGCTCCCCCCGATCATCGGCAATGAGGAGGATCCGACTATCGCGGCCCAGGCCCGGAGCAATGTGGAGGCAGCAGGCCTGGATGACTGCATCACCATCCGCTGCGGAGATTTCCGGGACCTCACCTTTCCCGAAACCCGGGGCACGGTGGTCTGCAATCCCCCCTACGGCGTTCGGATCGGCGACCGGGACCACTTGGATGCGCTCTACGGCGACCTGGGCAGAACCTTCAAGGCCCAGGCCTCGGGATGGGAGGCCTGGGTGCTGAGCGGCAACGCTGCGGTCACCGGTGCCCTGCGGATGAAAGCCTCCCGCAGAATCCCTGTCAGCAATGGCGGGATCGACTGCCGCTGGCTCCACTACCAGGTGCGCTGAGCAGCGCAGACACTTACAGCCTGGACACAATGGACCTCTGATCACCCAGCCGTATGCCTCCCCTGCTGCTGCCTTTAGGAACAGCTGCCCATGCAGGGGCGTCATCGCTGAACAGCGTTCCGATCGAAGCGCAGCTGCTGTTTATCGGTGTCATCTTTCTCGGCACTCTGATCATCAACCGCTTTTCAATCCGCATCGGTATCCCCGCAATCCTCGGGGTGCTGGCACTCGGGTTGCTGATCAACATCCATGTGCTGGATGTCAGCCATGGCGAAGTTGAAAACCTGCACACCTTTGCCCTGGCACTGCTTCTGTTTTATGCAGGCCTGAAAACCGATCTGAAATCAATCCGCGGATTTCTGGAATACGGCCTGCTGCTTGCCGTCGGAGGCGTGGCCGTCTGCACGATCGTTCTCGGCTTCGCGATCTACTGGCTGAGTTCCTCAACTGGCACGGCCATCACACCCGGAATGACGGAAACCATGCCGCTGGGGGCTGCGTTCCTGATCGCGGCATGCCTTGGATCCACCGACGCCGGCGCAACCCTGAGCGTGCTCCGCAAGGTTCGGAGCCATGTTCCACGCAAGGTGCTGCAACTGCTGGAATTTGAATCGGCCCTGAACGACCCCTCAGCACTGATCATTTTCAGCATTTTTCTGAGCCTGTTCATCGCCTCCAACAACGCCCATGACTCCTTTCCATCCCTGGCACTGGCAGCATCAAGTGAACTGTTGCAGAAGCTGGGATCCGGCCTGCTGGTGGGGATTGCCTTCGGCTACATCTCCAAACTGACAGTCGATCATTTTGTGACCGACAAAGAACAACTTCTGATCGTGGCGATGTCGATCGCCTTGATCGATTACGGCAGTTCTTATTTTCTCGGAGGATCAGGCTTCGTGTCGGTCTATGTCACCGGGGCGTTCATGGCCAACCTGCACTATCACGACCCGGACGTGAACCACCAGAGCATTCAGGATGTGCTGCTGCCGTTCAACACAATGACGGAAATCAGCATTTTTCTGCTGTTCGGCCTCCTGATTCATCCCTCCGATCTTGCCCCATGCATTCCTGCAGGCCTGGCCGCTGCCGCGGCACTGATGCTGATTGCCAGGCCGATCAGTGTGGTCTGTTTTCAGCGCGTGTCCCCGTTCAATCGACGGGACTCGGCGATGATCGCCTGGTGCGGCCTGCGGGGCGCCGTGCCCCTGGCGCTGTCGTTCAGCGTTCAGGAGGCCATTGCCACCTATCCAGGCCTGGACCCACAGGCAGCGGCCCAACTGGCGCAGAACGCGCAGGGCATCATCTTCATCGTGGTGATCCTCAATCTTCTGCTCCAGGGCATCTCCATCGCCCCGCTTTGCAGAGCCCTCAGCGCCCCAGCACGGCCCGCGTCGTTCGGCTGATCCCTTCCAGCGTCTGCGGAAGGTAGGGCCCCTTCGCCAGCTGACCGCCGACCCGGAGACTGAGGCCGGCGAGCACCACATCACCGATCGCCAGTGCCAGCAGGGCCCGCAGCAGCGACCATCCCCAGGCGTCCTGCATCCAGAGCACCAGCGCCACTTCAACCGCCACGAGGGCGAGCAGCATCAGGGTGCCGCCCATGGCCAGGAACACCCCGCCACTGATCAGCCGACGTTTTTCGCGATCGACCTCCTGAAGAGCGATGCGCACATGCAGATCCATCACGGAAGCCGCCAGGGCCGTGACGCGGGCTGCAGCCCCCAGGCCGCGGGGACGCGGGGCCTCCGCCCGGGGGACATCAGCACCAGAGCCTTGGTCGTTCTGGAAATCAGCCATCAGGAACGCCTGCCACCCGCAAGGATCGAGCCCAGAATCATGCCCACCCCCGCGGCGATCGCCAGGGAGAGAAGAGGCCGCTGGCGAACAGGACCCTCGATCCTCGGGCGCAGAGTCTCGTTGAGGTCATCGAGAAGCGCTTCCAACTGCTTCTCAAGCGGATCCAGCGAGCCGCTTAAGCCTGAGCCGCCCTCGCCGAGGGGCAGCAGCAGCTCCTCGAGCTGGGCTTGAACCAGGTTGGCGGTCCGGCCGGAGTGGCGCGAGATCACCTGCACCATCTCGTCGAGGCTGCCTCGGGTGGCCTCCAGGGTGTGGTCGGCAAGCTCCGGCCAACGGCGCTGAATCTCAGGCAGAAGGCGGTCAAATCGGTGCCGGAACAACTCCGCTGCTGACTCCAGCGGTGGGGAGACGTCCCGGTCTCGTGGGTTGGTGTGATCATCCGCGGGGGGCGGGGCCGACTCCATGGACACTCTTTTGCATCCGCCTTTGCATCCGCAGAGTAGGGATGGTGCTGGAGAGGTGACACCCCCAATGCCCCGCTACGTCCTTCTGGAACACACCGGTGCCCCGGATGATCCGCGTGGCTGCCACCTCGACCTTCTGCTCGAGGACGGCCCCACCTGTCGCACCTGGCGCCTGGACCACTTACCCCAGCTCGACGGCGCGTCCCTGGTCGCCACACCCTTGCCGGCGCACCGACTGGTCTGGCTGGAACGGGAGGCCGCGGCCGTCTCCGGAGGCCGTGGCTGGGCACGGCGGCGAGCCGGTGGCCAGTTCAGCGGCGTGCTGCCCGACGTGGGCAATGACAACGCAACCGTGCAGGTGCAACTGACAGGACTGGGAGCTCTCAACCTGCCCGACCGCATCCGTCTGGAGATCAGCGGCGGACGCTGCCGGCTCTGCAGCTGCCCTGAAGCCTCTTGAGCTTTTCAGAAGCTCCGGTAGTTTTGAAACGCTGACAGCCCCCCTGATCCTGTTGGTTCATATCAATCAGGTTGGGTTCAAGCA
>WTHL01000099.1 GCA_011523155.1 Synechococcus sp. PL34863bin_39
CTTTAATATTATTTTTTTGGGAGTAAATCCTTTCGGCTGATTTTTAGTATCTTCCATAAGTTTTTGATCTGTTAGAAGGCTTCCTCTTGGCTGATTTTTCCGTTGGCCTGTAAGCCCACTATTAAACCGATCCTGTCGGCGAACTGTTCAAGATTCTGATGAAAGGCAGCTCTCTGGGGAGTCCAATCATTCCCATGAAAGCTGCTGTAGATCTCCATTGGATTTCTTATCCCATCCGGTTCAGCCATGGAAGCGACAATTGACATGGTCTGCTCAATCTAAGAAGAGCAGACCACATTGAGCAGCGTTTGTCAGTCCAACGTCACCACAGTGCGTTCCTTGTCAGGGACCTGGGTGAATTCAGCAACAACGGCAGCAAATTCGGCACCGTCCATCGTTTCCTTTTCAATCAGCATTTCCACCAAACGATCCATCGCTTCACGATTGGCAGCCACCAGAGAAACAGTTTCCTCATAACAACTCTTCACCATTCGGCGAACCTGTTCGTCAATCTGCTGGGAGATTGATTCGGAAATGTCACTGCGCGACATCAGATCGCGGCCCAGGAAGACCTCCTGACTTCCCCCTTCAAGGGCTACCGGACCAAGCTCGCTCATTCCCAATTGCGTGACCATCTGACGAGCCATGGACGCCACTTGCTGGATGTCGCCACCAGCACCTGTGGTTACCTCCTGATGTCCGAAAACCACGTCCTCAGCTGCCCGTCCACCGAGGGCACCCATGATCCTTGCCTTGAGTTGAGCACGGGTCACCAGGGTCTGCTCCTCGTCCGGTGAGAACCAGGTCAGGCCCTGGGCCTGGCCACGGGGAATCAAGGTGACTTTCTGAACAGGGTCGTGGTCCTTGACCAGGGTGCCGATCAGGGCATGACCCACTTCGTGATAGGCGATCAGACGCTTGCTGCGGCCGTCGGTGAGAGGACGACCCTCCATGCCGGCGATGATGCGATCAACGGCATCATCAATTTCACTCAGACCAACCGCTTCCTTGCGACGCCGTGCCGTGAGGATCGCAGCTTCATTCATCAGGTTGGCCAGATCGGCGCCGGTGAACCCGGGGGTGCGACGCGCAATGCTCTCCAGAGAAAGATCGTCTTCAAGCTTCTTGTTGCGGCAGTGCACCTCAAGAATCGACAGGCGTCCTTTGATATCCGGAGCATCGACGGTGACCTGACGGTCGAAACGACCGGGGCGCATCAGGGCCGAATCGAGAACGTCGGGTCGGTTGGTGGCCGCAATGATGATGATTCCGCTGTTCCCCTCAAAACCATCCATCTCGGTGAGCAGCTGGTTCAGGGTCTGCTCCCGTTCATCGTTGCCACCGCCGATACCGGCACCACGCTGACGTCCGACGGCATCGATCTCGTCGATGAAAATCAGGCAGGGGCTGTTTTCCTTGGCTTTCTTGAACAGGTCACGAACACGGCTGGCACCCACGCCAACGAACATCTCCACAAATTCCGAACCGGAGAGTGAGAAGAAGGGAACACCGGCTTCGCCAGCAATCGCTTTGGCCAGGAGAGTCTTGCCGGTTCCGGGAGGACCAACCAGCAGCAGGCCGCGGGGAATCTGCGCGCCGACGGACGTGAAGCGCTCGGGTTGCTTCAGGAAAGTGACCACCTCCTGCAGCTCCTGCTTGGCCTCGGTGACACCGGCCACGTCATCGAACATGACACCGGTTTCAGCTTCCATCATGAAGCGGGCCTTGCTCTTGCCGAACTGCATCGCCTGACCAGGACCACCGGGCATGCCGTTGTTGCGACGTGCCAGGAAGATCAGCGAGCCGATCAACAGCAGTGGGAACAGAAGATTGCCCAGCAGTCCCAGAGCTGGAGGAGCTGTCTTGGGGGGGTGAATGTCAAAGCTGATGCCCTCGTCCTTGAGAGTGTTCACCAGTTCCGGGGCAAGACCCGGCAGATCAACGCGAAGACGCTGAACACGGTTGTCGAGATCGGGGTCGACCGCTTCAATCACGGCGTTGCGGCCACCGTCGTAGATGTCCACGGCGGTGACACGACCCGCTTCCACGTAATCGAGGAAACGTCCGTAGCTCATCCGCGCCACGGCTGCATTGCGCGGTGCCTCAGTGGTGCCACTGCCAGCATTCATGCTGTTCAGCCCACCATTGCTGACCACTTGCCAGCCAATCAGCAGCACGACGCCGATTGGCAGAAGCCACAGAGCAGCAGTTCGCCAGCGTTGATTCATGATGCTGAGAAATGATTAATGATTGTAAAGCAGTCAAACTGCCCGTTGTGATCCGGCTCAGAGGCTTCTGAGCGCCACGATTGGATCGAGACGCGCAGCGCGACGTGCGGGAACAACGCCGAAAAACAGGCCGATCGAACCTGAAAGGCCGACGGTGACCAGCACGGTGGTGGCACCGATGCTCGCCGGCAGGGGTGTTATCGCAGCGACTGCCGCAACCGCACCGAGACCAGCCGCCGTTCCGATTGCTCCTCCAAGGCTCGACAACACCAGGGATTCCACCAGGAACTGCTGCAGAACATCACCGCTGCGGGCGCCCAGCGCTTTTCTCAGGCCGATCTCTTCGGTGCGCTCACTCACCGATACCAACATGATGTTCATGATTCCGATGCCACCAACCAGGAGCGAAATGCCTCCAATGGCCGCCAACATCAAGGTCAGGCCTCCGGTGATCGTGCCAACGATCGACAGGGCATCCTTCTGAGACCGCACAGCGAAGTCGTCGTCGCGGAGGATGCTGTGTCGCTGACGCAGCAGGTTGGTGATCTGAAATTTGGCAGCACCCGTGCTGTTGCCATCCTTCGCCTCAACGCTGATGAAGCTGAGGCTGACGCCGTAGGTGGGGTCCCGGCCTGTCAACCGATTCACCATTGTGTTGAGGGGGATGTAGGCGTTTTCGTCCTGGTTGCTGCCGAAAACAGCTCCCTTGGGAGCCATCACGCCGATCACCTCAAAGGCCTGACTGCCGATCCGAACTTGCTGTCCGATGGGATCCCCTGATGGAAAGAGTTTTGTCCGCAGGTCGGGGCCGATGGCGGTGACGGCTCGAGCGGCCTGGTTGTCCTGGGGTGTGATGAACCGTCCCTGGGCGACTTCAAAGCTGCGAACGGGGAGGAAATCAGCCGTGATGCCTGAGATGGAGCTTGTTGCACTGCGGGCGCCGGCCTGCACCACCTGGCTGCTGCTGATCTGCGGCGCGACGCGACGCACGCTGGGGACCTGAGTGGCGATCGCTTCAGCGTCCTCCAGCACCAGGGTTCGAGGGAACGCCACACCACGACGTCGGGTGTCGTTGTTTCCTGGAACCACGAACAGAACGTTGGCACCAAGATTGCTGAGCTGCTCTTCCGCCAGACCCTGGGCGCCGCGGCCGACCCCGACCAGGGTGATCACCGACGCGTTACCAATGACGATGCCCACCATGGTGAGCAGGCTGCGAAGCCGGTTGCTTCTCAGGGTGGTGAGGGCCATCCTCACCGTCTCCATTGGAGGCATCCGTCGTTTCATCGTGGCAGCCCCCCTATGGATCAGAGCATGCTGACCGACTCTTCCTCGGAACTGACGATGCCGACCTTGATCAGATCGGTGGACCCGGATACCCCGGAGTTGGTGCCGGCGGTCTGAACCACCAGATCGCCCTGGTTCAACAGCCCGAGCTCCTTGGCCTGGGTCATCGCGGCCAGGAAGGTGTGGGTGGTGCGTTCGTGCTGGGGAATCACAAGCGGGTTCACGCCCCACACCAGCTGAAGCCGGCAGGCCACGGTGGCGTCGGGAGTAATGGCCAGGATGGGTGCCGAAGGGCGGAATTTGCTCACGTTTTTGGCCGTGGCTCCGCTCTTGGTCAGCGGCAGAATCGCAGAGGCATTGAGTTGGCTGGCGATGCTGCTCACAGCGCCACTGAGGGCGTTCGGGACGGTGCTGGCCAGATGGCTGTCGACGGAACGCTGGGGGTAATCCTTCTCAATCCGGCAGGCGATGGTGGCCATGGTTTGCACGGCTTCCACTGGGAAATCACCGACGGCGGTTTCGTTGGAGAGCATCACCGCATCGGTGCCATCGAGAATGGCGTTGGCGACGTCGCTGACTTC
>WTHL01000200.1 GCA_011523155.1 Synechococcus sp. PL34863bin_39
AGGCTCATCACCAGCTTTTCCCGCAGCGGATCGATCGGCGGGTTCGTGACCTGGGCGAACCGCTGCTTGAAGTAGTCGTAAAGCAGGTGGGGCTTGTCGGAGAGCACCGCCAGGGGGATGTCATCTCCCATGCAGTAGGTGGGCTCCTTGGCCGCGCCGGCCATGTCCTCGATCACCAGGTCAAGGTCTTCGGCCGTGAAGCCGGTGGCGGTCTGAAGACGCAGCAGATCGAAGTCGGCCAGCTGACGGTCCTCCGTCCAGGGCTGGGCCTCGAGATTGCGGCGGTGCTCCTTCAGCCAGCTGCCGTAGGGATGGCGAGCGGCGGCATCTTCCTTGACGGCCCAGTTGTCGAAAAGCTCACCGCTCTCCAGATCAACGGCGAGCATCTGGCCGGGGCCGAGGCGACCGCGGCTCACCACCGTCTTGTCAGCGAGATCGACGACACCGGTTTCCGAACCCATGATCACGAAGCCGTCGCTGGTGGTGCACCAGCGGGCAGGGCGCAGACCGTTGCGGTCGAGGGTGGCGCCGACACGCTTGCCGTCGGCAAAGACCAGCAGAGCCGGACCGTCCCACGGTTCCTGAATCCCGGCGTTGAACTCGTACATCGCCGTCACATCAGGACGGCTGTCGAGATCCGGCTGGTTGCGGAATGCTTCAGGCACCAGCGTGATCAGGCTGTCGGTGATCGAACGGCCGCTGCGCACCATCAGCTCCAGGGTGGCGTCGAGGTTGGCGGAGTCGCTGAAGGCGGCATTCACCACCGGATTGAGGTCGGCGGCAGCCTCGCCCCAGACCTCATCCAGCTGAGACTCCGAGGCACGGGCCCAGTTGAGGTTGCCCAGAAGCGTGTTGATCTCGCCGTTGTGGCCCAGAAGCCGCATCGGCTGTGCCAGGGGCCAGCGCGGCAGGGTGTTGGTACTGAAACGGCGGTGATACACCGCGAAGCTCACCGCGAAACGGGCATCGCGCAGGTCGGCGTAGAAGGCGTCAAGCACCTCCGAGCGCACCATTCCCTTGTAAACAACCGTGCGGCTGCTGAGCGAAGCCACATAGAGGTCACGACCACCCTCGGCCCCAAAAGCCTGCCGGGCACGGTCGCCCAGACGACGGCGAAGACGGAACAGCAGGGCCTCCAGCGCGTCGCCGGCCTCGCTTCCCTCCACCAGCCACTGATAAATCGAAGGTGCTGTCTGCCGGGCCAGAGGGCCCAGCACGGAAGGCTCCACCGGAACTTCGCGCCAACCGAGGGAGCGGAGACCAAGCGCAGCCGCCTCCTCGGCCGCGAACGCCTGGGCCTGGGCGCGGCGCTCCGCATCAGGCGGCAGAAACAACATCCCGAGACCGCGGGCGGCACCGGCATTGGCCGCATCAGGCCAGACCGCTTTCAGGTAGTCCCAGGGAATGCCGCAGAGAATTCCGGCGCCATCACCGGAATCGCCATCACCGCCACAACCGCCGCGGTGCTCCATGCAGCCCAGCCCGCGCAGGGCCTGCTGCAGAAGCCAGTGGCTCGTCTCTCCCTGCAGCTGGGCGAGAAAACCCACGCCACACGCATCCTTCTCACCAGCCACCGCCTCGGGGGCGGGGGTATCGCAATAGGGCCAGGCGGAGGCGGAGAGGTGGGTCATGTCTTTCAATCGAATCAGTCGTCAGCAGCTGGCGTCCGTCAGACGCGCTGACGCGATTGATGATCCTAAGGAGGCGTGGTCCGGCAGCGAAAGACGGCTAGCGTCCGGACCATGGTTTTGCCGATGCCCCCTCCAGTGCCGGCCCCGGAGGTTCGGCCGGCAACTGCGGAGCAAGGCAGCCGCATCACGCTCGCCGGGCTGGAGATTGAGGCCCCATGGCAATGGGTCGGCGACAGCCGACAACATCCAGCTGAGCTCTGGCTCACCCTCGACGTGCTGACCGGCCGGTTCGGATTTCAGCGTCAACCCGGCCTCAACGGCGAGGAACTGCACTGGTACGGCCAGCAGCAACGCCTCCAAACCATCCCCACACGCACCCTCGACGACGAGGTCGCCATTGACGCCAGCCCCTGGCTGCGCCGGGCGGGAGTACAAATGCGGCAGTCCGGAAACGGGCTGTCGATCGACCTGCCGGCGCCCAGGTTGCTGAATCTGAGACAGGGCAAGGGGAGCACCGCCAATCGCCTGGTGATGGACCTGAGCGGACCGGCACTGCTGCAACGCGATGGCGACGATCTCCTGCTCAGCCTGAGATCGACGCCCACCCAGGACGGCCAGCTGCGGGCCCTGGGCCTGCGCCCCTGGCGCCGTCGCGATCACCTGCGCCTTCGCGGTCAGGGTTCAAGGCTGAGCACGCTGACGCTCGCGACCCCCTGGAGAGTTGTGCTGGACGGCGTGGGCAGCGCCGCCAACCGGGCAGGAACCAACGCGACAAGCGAACAGAAGGCCCTGCAATCCAGTCTGCTGAACCCCGTGGTGCAGGGATTGCTCCGCCAGGGGCTGGTGCTGGACCGCAGAACGGTGACCGTGGGGGTGAAACCGCTGATCGTGTACAGGATCGGCACGGATCCCAGCATCCAAGGTCTGTCGCTGCTCCCCCTCGCACCCCGCAGGGGACAACAGGGGCTGCGCTTTCTCCACCAGCTCACCCGACCCGACCAGGCCCTTTTTGCCGTCAACGGTGGTTTCTTCAATCGCATCAGACAGCTGCCACTGGGAGCGGTCAAGCGCGATGGCATCTGGCTGTCAGGCCCGATTCTCAATCGTGGCGCCATCGGCTGGTCAGCCAATCAACGCCTGCTGTTCGGGCGCCTGCGGCTGGATCAGGAGCTACGCATCGAGGGTGGGCGGCGATGGAGGCTGAACCACCTCAACAGCGGTTATGTGCAGAAAGGCCTCAGCCGCTACGACCGGTCCTGGGGCCCGGTCTACAAAGCTCTCAGCGGCCAGGAACTGGCCATCACCGTGGTGGACGGGGTAGTCCAGACGCAGCACGATCGCCTGGCCCTCAACCGTGGCGTACCGATTCCGGCCCAGGGCGACCTGGTGGTAGCCCGAGGCGGCACACCGATTCCAGCACGACCGGGCCAGCGGGTGACGATCACCGCAAGACCATCCGATCGCCTGGGCCTTCAGCCCCATGTGCTCGGAGGAGGTCCACTGCTGCTCCAGCGGGGACGTGTGGTTCTCAATGGGCGCCAGGAGGGCTTCAGTTCCGGCTTCCTCAGCGTGTCAGCCCCCAGAACGGTGGTTGGGCAAGACCAGCAACGGCAGTGGCTGCTCACGATCAAGGGGGCGGGGGGCAGCCATCCGACCCTTCTCGAAAGCAGTCTGGCCCTGCAGAAACTCGGGGTCTCCGACGCCCTCAACCTCGATGGAGGCAGTTCCACCTCGATGGTGGTGGCCGATCGCCTCGTGATGACCGGTCGCGGGGTGGCCCCAAGGATGCAGAACGCCCTGGGACTGGTGCGAGACTGACATCAACAAGCTCTCCGACTCCGGCTGATGGGCGCCAGACTCCAGATCACGAACTCCGCCGCTGCCGAACTCGGACGCCAGGCCGCTGTGGCGGGAACACCGGGGCTGATGCATCTGGATCTGGTCTCTGGCAGCTGCGAGACCCATACGATCCGATTGCAGCCCGGTGCCATGGGAGGCATCCCGGTGGCCCGTGGCGAAGGGGTCACCTTGCACGCACCGGCCGCACAGTCGGCCCAACTGGCGGGTCTCTGTCTTGATTACCGCAGTGACCTCAGTGGCGGCGGCTTTCTGATCACGGCATCGAGCGGAATCCGCAGCTGCGCCTGCGGCAGTGCCTTCACCAGGCTCTGAGGATCAGGTCAGGCGACCCGGTATGGTGGTGGATTGTCGAACCAGGTCGGGTCTCCGGCCGCAACCCGACCGTCGATGCCAACTATCCAACAGCTGATCCGTAACGAGCGCCAGAGCTCAAAGGCGAAGACCAAATCGCCTGCTCTGCGCTCCTGCCCTGAGCGCCGTGGCGTGTGCACCCGCGTGTACACCTCAACACCGAAAAAGCCGAATTCGGCCCTGCGCAAGGTGGCCCGTGTGCGCCTCACCTCCGGCTTTGAGGTGACCGCTTACATCGGCGGCATCGG
>WTHL01000081.1 GCA_011523155.1 Synechococcus sp. PL34863bin_39
GGTGCCATCTCGGCACCCAAACGGGGCGGACCACAGGCCCGCCTGAAACGTTGGCAAGTCTGAGAACATTCTTAGAGTGGATAACGCCAATCCGGTGGACGGGCCGGAACGCCAGCAACCGATCCAGTCCGTGGGCTGCGTGAACGACAACCATCCAGCCGCGGCGCTTGCGGCGCTCCGATCGGAATTTCCAGGCTGCAGCGCCAGCGCGATTGAGGCTGCAGCCCAACGACTCACCTCACGGTCGTTCAAGGCCGGAGACATCCTGATTCAGCTCAATGAGCCTGGAGACTGCGCCTACCTCCTGTTGCGTGGCGCCCTGCAGGTGTATGGCCGTGGCCAGGACAACCGCCTGATCTCGATCGCCACACTCAACACGCCCGGACGCTTGTTTGGCGAACAGGCCCTGCTCCCCGGCCGCAAGCACCGCAACGCCACGGTCATCGCCCTGACGGACTGCCATGTGGCTGAACTGCCCAGACCGGTCTTTGAGACGCTGATTCAGGCGGATCGCAGCAGCCATGAACGGCTGCGACAGCGTGGTTGTCACGAGTTGCACGACCGTCTGCAGCGACTGGGCATCGGGCTCGACGCCTCCCTGTTCCCAGACATCAGCACCAGCAGCATGCAGCTGCCCGCGGGCGATGTTCTTCTGCCCGCCGGGAAGGTGCCCGACTGCGCCTATTCCCTCGTGGCCGGGCAACTGAACCTTCGCCCCGCAGCCGGAGGCGAGCCCGTTGTGATCCTGGGGCCCGGTTCCCTGGTGGGTCTTCAAGACCTGATCGCCCAGCAGCCGTGCACGCTGGAAGCGGTCGCGGCCACGGCCCTCGAGGTTCTGCCGATCAGCCGTGAACGCCTCAAGCGACTGCAGGGTTGTGCCGTGGACGCCTTGTCCTCCAACCTTCAGGCCCTGATTGCACTCCCTGGTCTCGGCAGGCTCTACCGCAGCCGCTATCGGATCGATGGTGAGCAGGCTGTGATTTCCGACTACACGGAGCTGCCTGGCGGTGCCCTGCGCGTGCTGCAGGTGCCCGGCCGGCGCCGCGTGGAAGCAACCCGCTCCATCACAGCCGCCACCGCATCCCGCCCCTGGCGTTCACCGGATGGCACCAGCGAACTGCTCGTGGAGATCAGCAGCAACCGTCTGCTTGGGTTGGCAAGCCATCAGGACTGGCCGCAGCTGAGCGATGCGATGACTCTGCTGCTCCAGGACATTCCGCTGACGGAACTGCAGCTGAAGGGGTTTGCGGCCAATGGCCAACTCCTGCTGGAGGCCCCCGAAGAAAGGGTTGAGACCGGATCAAACATGGTCTGCGCCTGCACGGGCACGACCGGCACTGCCCTGCGGGAAGCCACCCGCCATTGCAACAGCCTGGTGGAACTGCAGACGCACACGGCGGCCGGAACCGTATGCGGAGGCTGTCTGAACCGGCTGTCTCTGTTCCTCGATCAGACCCCCGACGTTCGACTCTGCCGGAGGCAGCTCGAACCGCTGGCCTCAGGCTCGCTCAAGGTGATGCTTGTGCCAAGCGACCCACAACCACTGCCTCCGTGGAAGGCAGGCGAACACCTTCTGGTGGAGGCCCTGATCGATGGTCGATGGGTGGGGCGCAACTACACACTGACCGGCGGCGATCACAGCCATTACGAGCTGGGTGTCAAACGCGAACCGGGAGGGGTCTTGTCCAACTGGCTGGCGACAGCCGACAGGAGCGAACTGCTGCGGGTGAGTCCGCCCCAGGGGAACCTGACGCCCGACCCTGATGATCCGCGGCCTCTTCTTTATCTCGTGGCGGGCATCGGAGTCACCCCGGCTGTCGCCGCTGTGCGACGGCTGCACCAGCAGCGGAGCATCGCCGTGGCTTACTGCTTCAGGGGCGAAGACACAGCAGCGTTTCTGGACGAACTGCGCGAAGACGCCGCGACCGGCGCCATTGATTTGCATGAGCACGACTCCAGTCGCCACGGACGACTGCAGGCAGCCCATTGGCTGGACAGGTTGTCAACAACACTGACGGGGGCCACGGAAGCTGTGGTCTGCGGCCCGCCAGGCTTCAACCGCATGTGGGAGGAGCTGCTGTCACCGCTGCGGCAGCTGCAGGTCCGGGTGGAGAGTTTTTCCGCAAGCGGCAATGGACACGCTGCATCGCAGGACCCTGGCACCTGGCGCCTGAGCCCACCGGAGCTGGCTGAGCGACGACGATCGAAGGAGCAGCAGTTCGGCGCCTGCCCAAGGCCATTCCTTGTGAACGAGACCTGCCCCATGGAGGAGGCACGCAGCTTTCTCGACAGCTTCCGGCGTGAAGTCGCCCCGGAGCTGAACCTGGACGAGCGCCTCAACGAGGTGCGTGCAGAACTGCAGCAGCGGGGGCAGTGGCATCTGAGTCATGCCGAGCTGCGCCACGGCACGCGCATGGCCTGGCGACAGGCGGAACGCTGCGTCGGTCGCCTGTACTGGCAAGGTCTGGAGCTGTTTGACCGGCGTCCGTTGCGCAATGCCGCAGAGATTGCGGAGGCGCTGTTTGCGCATCTGCGTTTCGCCTTCAACGACGGCGATCTGCGCCCTGCCATCTCCGTGTTCGATCCGGGCGATGCAGGGCGGCCCGGCCCCCGCATCTGGAATCCTCAGCTGCTGCGCTACGCCGGGTACCGCACTGCAAGCGGTCGGCAGATCGGAGATCCGGCCCAGAATGCCCTGACGGCGCGATTGATCGAACTGGGTTGGCAGCCCTCTGGAGACCCCTTCGACCTGCTGCCGCTGGTGATTGAAACCGCCGACGAAGGGCCCCGTCTCTTCCCTCTACCACCCGACTGCCGCCGGGAAATCATGATCCGCCACCCGCGGCATCCGTGGCTGGATGCGCTGCAGCTGCGCTGGTATGCGGTGCCGGCCGTCAGTGACATGGCCCTGGATGTGGGCGGCAATCTGTTCCGACTGGCTCCGTTCAACGGTTGGTATCTCGACACCGAAATTGCAGCCCGCAACTTCAGTGACAGGAACCGTTTCAACCTGCTACCCCGCATTGCCGAGGGCTTGGGGCTCGACCTGACAGACGAACGCAGTCTGTGGCGCGATCACGCCCAGTTGGTGCTGGTGGAAGCCGTCCTTCACTCCTTCTCGGAAGCCCGCGTGCGTCTCTCGGATCACCACACAATCGGCCACGAATTCCTCGAATTCTGTCGCGCGGAACAGAGCCAGGGGCGCGATCCGCAGGCGGAATGGAGCTGGGTGGTGCCGCCGATGTCCGGCTCCCTGAATGTGCTGTACCAGGAGTCGTTCGCGAACCAGGCGTTCAAACCGGCTTACGTTCCCCAGCCGCCGGCATGGATGCAAACGTCAACTTCCAATCCAAGCCACAGCCCTGCCCGATGTCCGTTCAGCGGTTGAGCGATGCCCAAGCTGAAGGCGCGATCGCGCCAACGTCACACCACCCAGGCCGCCACCGCCACCCCGAGATAGGTGCCGATGACGTAACCGAGCAAGCCAAGGGCAACGCCCGCCACGGCCAGATCATCGCGGTCCAGCCCCGCGGCCAGGGCAAGGGCGGTGCTGGGGCCACCGATCGCCGCCTGGGATGCCACCAGCAGCTCATGCAGGGGGAAGCGATTGCGGCGACGCAGCAGCAGCACAACGCCGGCATGGGCGCCGACCACGAGAGCGGCATACACCAGAATCCAGCGCCCTTCCGCCAACACTCCCGCCAGCGGCGTGCCGAGGCCGATGACCACGAAAAACGGCTGAATCAACACCAGCCCCAGGCCGTAGCAGGAACGCCTCCCATGGGCGCCGGGCACCTGCGCCATCAGAAGCGCAACCGACGTCAACACCAGAATCGATGGGATCTCCAGGCCGATCGAGGCCACGGTCCTTCGAATGAGGTCACTCGCCGACACGGCGACCAGTCCCCAGACCAGAGCTTGCAGCCAACCTGAACCGACATCGCCATCAACGGATGCAGAAGCCACCGCAGGGAGGGATTGCGGCGACATCGCGCCAGGGCCAAGGGGCCGATGCCGCCGGCCCCAGCCGAGGCTGATGGCGAACCAGAGG
>WTHL01000055.1 GCA_011523155.1 Synechococcus sp. PL34863bin_39
AGGTATCTCCGAACAGCTTGGGCTCATTCACGAACAACGTGAAACTGGGTGGTCGGCTCGCCACCTGGGTTCCGTAGTAGAGGCGCCCTTGGCGACCGCCGCGGGTTGTCGGTGGACTCCGCCAGCTCAAGGCCTCCTTGAGCACTTCATTGACCACGGAGGTGCTGACACGACGCCGATGCTGCTCAACAGCAAGCGCAGCCAACGCGAAAATGCTGTCCACCCGTTGACCGGTCAGCGCCGAGGTGAACAGCATCGGCGCCCAATCGAGGAAGTAGAGCTTGGCCCGCAGCTCCTTTTCCATCGCCGGCATGGTGTGGCTGTCCTTCTCGACGGCATCCCACTTGTTGACCACAACAACACAGGCCCGCCCCTCGTCTTCAATCCGGCCGGCCAGGCGCTGATCCTGCTCGGTGACGCCATCAAGGGCATCAATCACCAGCACGCAGACGTCACTGCGCTCAATCGCCTTGAAACTGCGGTTGATACCGAAGAACTCCGGGCCATAGTTGACACTCCTGCGCCTGCGGATGCCGGCCGTGTCCACCAGCTTCCAGGGCAACCCCTGCCGTTCGATGCTGGTGTCGATCGTGTCGCGGGTGGTTCCCCGGATCGGGCTGACAATCGCCCGCTGCTCACCGCAGATGGCGTTGAGGAGACTCGATTTACCCACGTTCGGACGACCGACAATCGCCATCTGGATCGGCTCATCCCCGTCACCCTCCTCATCTTTGGGAGGGAGGAATGTGAGGACCTGATCCAGAAGGTCACCGGTGCCAGCCCCATGAATCGCCGAGATCGGATGGGGCTCTCCGAGGCCGAGCCCCCAGAATTCAGCCGCCATTGCCAGCCCCTGGTCAGGCGACTCGCACTTATTGACCGCCAGCAACACAGGGCAGTTCTGGGTCCGCAACCACTCGGCGATGGCTTCATCCGCAGCCGTGACACCCTGCTGGCCATCCACGATCACCAGGGCAACACAGGCCTCGGCCATGGCGAGATTCGCCTGCTCCCGGATTTCGGGCAGGAACTCACTGTCGTCGTCAAAGACCAGTCCACCGGTATCGACGACCTTGAATTCCCGGTCGCCCCAGTACCCATCCTGGTAGGTACGGTCACGGGTCACCCCGGGCTCGTCGTGGACGATCGCCTCACGACTGCGACAGAGACGATTCACCAGCGTTGATTTCCCAACGTTGGGGCGACCGATGATGGCAACGACCGGACGCGCCACGAGATACCACAACTGAACGTGTTCTGACCCTACAGAGGCGCGAAAGTCAGAATTTTTTCTTTTGCGACGCATGAGACCCACATCGGGCCGCTATCCGTGGATTGGTTCTCTCCGTCTCGCGGGCGGCTCCTCCGATGATCGAACTGATCGCCGCATTGGTGGTCGACCTCTCCGACCAGAAACTCACGGTGTATGACCGCCATGACCAGGTGGTTCGGGTGATCCCCGTCAGCACCGGCAAAGCCAGCACACCGACACCGACGGGAGTGGGATCCGTACGGACGAAATACCGCTCCGTGACCATGCGTGGCCGGGGCTATGTGGCACCGGGGGTCCCCTATGCCATGTGCATCACCGCCAATGAAATGATCTGCCTGCATGGCGCACCCTGGCAGGAGGATGCCGGCGAAGCCTTTGGTGTTCCCCGCAGCCATGGCTGCGTGCGCATGCCCACCCAGCAGGCGCGGTGGCTGTTCGAGAACACCCCGAAGGGAACCGAAGTGCTGATTCAGATCTAACCCTGAACCTGACGTGATCGGCCGCGTCAGAGAAGACGAAGTCTGCAATCAGCTCACGGGCAGGTCACCGGGGTGGCCTGCCACGGGATCGCGGGGAGGGTCAAGCGGCACCGGACATGGGCCATCGGCTGCGAGGGGCTCACCCCGTTCAGCCAACCAGGCGAGAAGCCAGTTGACGGCAGTGGCGCGTCGGGTGCGGCGGGGATAAAGCTCGCCGATCTTGTACCCCCCGAAGCCCATCTGCTCCTTGAGCAGCTGCTTGAGGGGCTTGGGCACGGAACGGGTCAGGGCGACGGAGGCAGGCCGGGTCGCGATCACCTCAGGCCCCTGGGGAAAAGCAGTACGCCAGGCGTCCGGCGTGTCTGGACCTGCGGTCCAGAGGCCTGCGGGTGACTGGTCAGCAGCCGGTCGGTAACCGAGACGCTCCCAGACACGCTCGGCCACAAACCGGTCGGTGGTGCGGTCCTCAAGGATGAGCTGCAGAAGCGGACGGCTGAGGGACCAGTGGGACACCGTTCTGAACACATGTCGGACTCCATGCTTTCACGCTCCAGCCATCCCCGCAGCCGCACCTCCAACGAGAGCAGGGACAGGAACACGACGGAGGAGGGCGGAAGCATGGAGGATGGTCCGATGACTGCTGTCGCGACCGAACGCTTTCCGATCCCGCTCGAACTGCGCGGTCAGGGACTGAGCCGTACCCTGCGATGTCGTGTTCTGCAGTCCCCACTGGCAGGGGTCAGTGATCGGATCTTCCGTCACCTGGTGCGGCGCTGGGCGCCGGATGCTCTCCTGTTCACCGAGATGGTGAATGCCACCAGCCTTGAACTCGGGCATGGACGGCACAAGGTCGAGGAACTGGCCGAGGAGTCGGGGCCCATCGGCGTGCAGCTTTTCGATCACCGGCCCGCTGCCATGGCTGAGGCCGCCCGACGCGCCGAAGCAACAGGGGCCTTTCTGATCGATATCAACATGGGCTGCCCGGTCCGCAAGATCGCCCGCAAAGGCGGTGGCAGCGGACTGATCCGCGAACCGGATCTCGCCGTGAAGATTGTGGAGGCAGTGGCAGGCGCCATCAGCATTCCCGTCACCGTGAAAACCCGACTGGGCTGGTGCGGGGACACGGGCACCCGGGAGGATGCCGTGAACTGGTGCCGTCGGCTTGAAGCAGGCGGCGCTCAGTTGCTCACGCTCCACGGCCGCACCCGCGCCCAGAAATTCAGCGGCCATGCTGACTGGCAGGCCATCGCGGCGGTCAAGGCGGCCCTCACCATTCCTGTGATCGCCAACGGTGACATCAACACCCCCGACGATGCCGAGCGTTGCCTGGATGTCACGGGTGCCGACGGCGTGATGGTGGGCCGGGGCACCATGGGGTCACCATGGCTGGTCGGACAGATCGATGCCGCCCTGTCAGGACGGCCTGTTCCTGCAACACCCGATGCCAGCGAGCGGCTTGAGCTCGCCAAGGAACAACTCACGGCCCTCGTCCGGGACCGCGGTGATCACGGCTTGCTGATCGCCCGCAAACACATGAGCTGGACCTGCACCGGATTCGCTGGAGCCCCCAGGCTTCGCCATGCCCTGATGCGGGCGCCGACGCCGCTGGAGGCGCTGGCCCTGATCGATCAGCAGCTTGCCAGCCTCAGCTGAGCAGGTTGCGGGTGCCGCTGATCGCCTGCGTCGCCAGCAACAGAGCCGCCAGACCATTCACACCCACATGGAGACGACGGACACCGGCCTTGCGGCCGATGTCCGCCTGCAAGCCCATGGACAGCAGCAGCAGGCCGGTGAGCGCCATCCCACCCCAGTAATGGGATTGCCAGAAGGCCGCTTGCCAGGGCCAATCGGCACCGCGATGGATTTCCGGCTGGGAACCGAGCAGAAGCAGGCCGCTCCACGTACTGGCCGCCAAGCCAAGGCGCAGACTCGTGCGTCGCGACCGGAGCAGCGCCACGAAGGCGACCATCACGGCGGCAACGCCAACCACAAAGCCGCTCACCCGCATGGGCGTCGGCGGCACAGGCGCTGATGCCACGTCGTGGGCCATCGCGATGAGTGCCGCCAACACCAGCGCAGCCGTGACCCAGCGACCGTGATCCGCATGCTCCACCGGCACGGTCGCAGCGATCGGATTGAGGTCGAGGCGACGCTCCCTTGCAAGGATGCCCAGCCGAATGGTGGCCCCCACAACGGGATAGACGAACAGAATGACCAGGACGGGATGCACCAGTCCCCACCACTGCATCGGCGTCAGCGAAGGCACGGAAAGAAGGATCAAGGTCGTCTCCTACGGGA
>WTHL01000301.1 GCA_011523155.1 Synechococcus sp. PL34863bin_39
GGGAGTCAAGCGGCTGATCTTCCATTCCCTGCTAGCCGCAGATAGTCATCGTCAGGTGCCTCTGATGGACATCAAATACTGCACTGAAAAACTCCTGGAGTCCTCGAGTCTCGACTACACCATCCTTCAGGGTGCTGCCTTCATGCAGGGGGTGATCGGCCAGTTCGCCATTCCCGTTCTCGAGAGTCAGACCGTTTGGGTCAGCGGCAGCCCGACGGCGATTCCCTACATGAACACGCAGGATGTGGCCCGCTTCGCCGTGGCGGCACTCAAAGCTGAAGTCACCATCCGTCGCAGCTTCCCTGTTGTTGGACCCAAGGCCTGGAACACCGGTGAAGTGGTGCAGCTTTGCGAGCGCTACAGCAGCAAGAGCGCACGGGTCTTTCGCGTTCCACCGGCTCTGATCCAAGCGATGCAGGGGGTCTGCAATTTCTTTGAACCCGCTGTGAATGTGGCCGAGCGTCTGGCTTTCGCCGAAGTCACCGGCGGGAGTGCTGGCCTTGATGCTCCGATGGAGGACAGTTATGAGGCGTTCGAACTGGATGCTTCTGAGACCACCACGCTTGAGTCCTACATCCGCGAGTACTACGACACCATCCTTAAGCGCCTGCGCGCGATGGAGGCCGATCTCGATAAGGACGCCAAGAAGAAGCTGCCCTTCTGAGCCATCGCCCACAGCGCTCTAGTTCAGGTGTACTGATTCTTCGTTAAGCTGGTCGAAGCTCCGTTGCTGGTTTCAAGGATGTCTGTCGCTCAGGTCAAGAATCTTCAGCGCCGTCTCGACAACCTCAACCGCGAAGCTGAATCCGAGCTCAGCCGCGCCTGCGGTCACGACCTTTGGCGGACCCTTGGTTTTGATGCATTCGACAGCCTTGAGGATGCCGATCGGAGGGCGACGGCGAACTACTACTACGGGCAGTGGCAAACCGTTCGTGAGCTTCAGGATGCCCTCGGTTGATGGCTTCCTGCCGCTGGCTTGCCGTTGCCTGCTTGGATGGGGTCGACCAGATCAAGCCTGATTGATGAGTAGCTGCTGTCCCTCCCCGTCCCTTGATCAGACTCAGGCGGTTGAGGATCGTTATGGCGCGGCAGCGCTTGCGCAGGAAGCCTGTTTGTGTACGCCTGTGGCCTTTGATCCCAAGTGGTTGGAGGTGATTCCCGATGAGGTTGTGGAGCGGGATTATGGCTGTGGGGATCCAACCCGATGGGTCGTTGAAGGCGACAGGGTGCTGGATCTAGGCAGTGGCAGCGGCAAAAATGCGTTCATCTGCTCCCAGGTTGTGGGTGCAGGGGGTGCCGTGATCGGGGTGGATCGCAATGCCGACATGCTCCAGCTCTCACGGGGTGCTGCTGAAGTGGTTGCGGATCGCATCGGCTACAGCAATGTGCGTTTTCTGGAGGGTGCCATCGAGGCTCTTGATGCTCCTGGAGAGGATGGAGCACCGCTGATTGCCGCGTCGTCGGTGAACGTTGTGGTGAGCAATTGCGTGCTCAACCTCGTCAATCCGTCGGCACGCACACGTCTGCTCCGCAACATCCTGCGTGTGCTGAAACCCGGTGGCCGCGTGGCGATCAGTGACATTGTTTCCGATCGCCCTGTTCCAGCGGCGCTTCAGGCCGACCCCGAGCTCTGGAGCGGTTGTATCAGTGGCGCCTGGGAGGAAGAGGCGTTTCTGAACGATTTCCGCGGCCTTGGCTTCAAGGATGTCGCCTATGCCGATCGCTCGGAGCAGCCCTGGAAAGTGATTGACGGCATTGAGTTCCGCTCCGTCACGCTCGTTGGCGTCCTGCCGGGCGGTTCGCAGGCCTGTTGCTGAGAAGTCTCCGAAGCCGGCGGGTCTCACTCGTCGAGCAGAAGCGCCACTCGCCCGGCCTCAGGCCGTCAAGGGTCAGGGGAGGACCACCATCCATGAGGTCGATGCTCACCCGGATCAGTCTCAGGGTGGGCAGACCAATGGCTGCGGTCATGCGCCGAACCTGGCGGTTCCGTCCTTCCCTCAGGGAAAGTTCCACCCAGCTGGTGGGGATCGACGCCCGGAATCGAATCGGTGGCTCCCGCTCTGGAAGCTCCGACGTCATCGATTCTGGCAACAGGTTGGCGCGCGCCGGCAGGGTGGGCTTGCCCTTGATCGGGACGCCGGATTCGAGTTGGCGTAACTGGTCTCCATTGGCGATCCCTTCCACCTGAGACCAGTAGATGCGCCAGTGGCCGTACTCGGGTGCTGTCAGTCGTCGCTGCAGGCGTCCGTTGTCCGTGAGCAGAAGTAGCCCTTCGCTGTCCGCATCCAGACGCCCTGCGGCGTAGACGTTGGGAATGTCAACGAAATCGGCCAGGCATCGCCAGCGGCTCCCGGTTTCCGGAGTGAACTGGCTCAGCACCCCGTAAGGCTTGTAGAGCAGAACGGTCGTGGGTTGTCCCTGTGCCACCGCCATGGGTTGTTCAGCCATCGGTGGGCTTGGTTGGAACACACCGCCGTGGAGTGAAGGCGAAGAGCATGGAGTCCATGCGTGTGGTCAGCACGACTCTGCATTCTCAACCGGGCCGGTTCGAGAGGTCCAAGCCCGTCCGGATGGCTTACACAGAGCTCTGGCGGGCGCGCCACAGGTTCACCACGCCGATCGAGATCAGCAGCAAACCAAGATCCAGCGTCAGTGGTGGAAGGATCATGTCTGTGATGTCAGCGGCTGAGACCTTAGACACAACCATGCCGCTGTGGTGGAGCAGGTGGCCTCCTAAACTGGTTTCAAGCGACTAAGCACACAACACAGCGCATGATCGAAACCTCGGGTGTGATCGAGAAGGAACAGGGCAATGGGTTTTACCTGGTGACCCTCGAGCAACCCGCTGGTCACCAGTGCCTCTGTCGCGCTGCAGGCAAGCTCACAAAATTCAGGATCAAGTTGCTCGCCGGCGACAAGGTTCTGGTTGAAATCAGTCCCTACGACCTGACTCGAGGTCGCATCACGTACCGCGAGCGCAATGCGGGTGCTCCCGGTGGCCGTCCCGGCGGAAATCGTCCCGGCGGCCCCCGTCGTCGTTGAGGCCGCCAGAGCAGGCCTGAAAGGTCTGCGTTTCGGTGGAGTTCAAACGGGGCTCAGGAGCTGTTCAATCGCAGTCTTGAATTCGCTGCGCTGCTTCACGCCCCGCCATTGCTGCTTCAGTTCCTTGTCATGGAACAACTGAACGGTTGGTGTGCCATTGACGCCGGCCTGCTCAGCGATCGCCTGATCGACTTCAATGTCGATCTCCACACCCTGGGCTTCGCCGTTCATCTCTCCGAGAACACGTTTGAGCTGGGGTTTGAGCACGTGGCAAGGACCACAGCTCGGTGAGGTGTAGACAACCAGCAAGGGTTTGGCGCTGTCGTGGTACAGCTTCCGAAGGGCGTAACTGCCTTTCTGCCAGAGAGCTTGTGGATCGTAGGTGTCCTCGTTCACGCTCTCACTGGTGTCCGGTTGGCTGGCTCGCTCCGGTTCGATGGACTCGCGCTGCACCAGATGCGCAAGGTTGTGATGGCTCAGCCAGCGCTCTGCGGCCAGGGCCGCCTGGCAGCCACTTCCGGCCGCTGTGATGCCCTGTCGCCACTCTGCATCAGCCACATCTCCGGCTGCATAGACCCCCTCCACGGAGGTTTCCGGACGGCCGGGCTCGGTGGCCAGATATCCGGCAGCATCGCAGCGCAACTGGTGCTGCACCAGATCGGTGTTGGGGGTGTGGCCGATGGCATAGAACAACCCTCGGACAGGGAGCCGGCTTTCCTCTCCCGAGGCGCGGTTGCGAAGTGACAGGGATTCAAGCCAGTCGTTCCCTGCCGCATCGATCACTTCAGTGTTCCAGTGCACGGTGATGAGCGGATTGGCCTGCACGCGATCGGCCATGGCTCCGCTGGCCCGCAGTTGCCCGGAGCGAACGAGCAGATGCACATGGCTTCCATATTTCGTGAGGTAGACCGCCTCCTCACAGGCGGAATCACCGCCGCCGACCACCGCAAGTTCTTCATCGCGGAATTGGGGAGTTGCGCCGTCACAGATTGCACAGGCACTGATC
>WTHL01000286.1 GCA_011523155.1 Synechococcus sp. PL34863bin_39
GTGCACTGGTGATTCTCGGCAGCCTCAGCGGCCTGGTCGGACGCATTTACGGCCAGGTTCCCGATGTCGTTCCCACCTTGGTCGCTGTGCTCGCACTGGTGATGGGACTCAACCTTCTGGGTGTCCTGCGACTGCCGCTGCCGGCCGGTCCCGACCCGATGCGTTGGACGAAAAGCGTCCCAGTTCCAGTGGCACCGATCGCAGCAGGCCTTGCCTTCGGACTTGCGGCATCGCCCTGCACCACTCCCGTGCTGGCCGTGCTGCTGGGGTGGATTGCCACAAGCGGCAGGCCTCTGGTGGGGGTCGTGCTGCTCGCCAGCTTCGGGGTTGGCCAGGTCATGCCGTTGCTGATTGCAGGCAGTGCTGCTGCCAGTGTGCCCAGACTGCTGGCCCTGCGACCGATTGGCCGCTGGGTGCCACCGATCAGTGGGGCCGTTCTGATCTGCACCGGCATGCTCACCCTCCTGGCCCGTGTGAGCTGATCGATGGCACTCATTCGACGTTTTGCAGCGCTGCTGTCCAACCTTCGTCTCGCCATTGCCCTGCTCCTGCTGATTGCTGTTGCCAGCGCCATCGGCACGATTCTTCCTCAGAACGAAGATTCAGCTCTTTACCTGGACCGCTTCAATGCCGATCCATGGCTGGGGACGGTGAATGGGGAGCGGATGCTGCAGATGCAGCTTGATCATGTGTACTCGAGCCAGTGGTTTCTGGGGATGCTGGCCCTGCTCGGCCTCTCCCTGATGCTTTGCAGCTGGCGACGGCAGTGGCCCGCATTGCAGGCTGCCTTGCGCTGGATTGACTACCGGGAACCACGGCAGCTGAGCAAACTGGCTCTGGCGGAAACCATTCCCGGCGTGGCTCCTGAAGCGAGTCTGGCAACCCTGGCCAGCGCGCTGCGTGATCAGGGATGGACAGTGCGGGAACAGCCAGGTCGCCTGGCCGCAAGGCGTGGGGTCATCGGGCGTGTGGGACCGCTGCTGGTTCACACAGGGCTGGTGCTGCTGATGGTCGGAGCGGCCTGGGGGGCTCTGGCCGGCAATCGACTGGAACGCTTTCTCGCACCGGGGCGCAGCCTCGACCTTCTCAGCCGTTCCGGAGTCAGTCAACTGACCCTGACTCTGGATCAGTTCAAGATCGAACGCGATCCTGCTGGACGTACCGAGCAGTTCCGCTCGCAACTGCTTCTGCAACCCCCCGGGGGAGGCGAGGCGTTAAGGAAAGAGATCAGCGTCAACCACCCACTGCGCTACCAGGGGATGACGGTCTATCAGGCTGACTGGTCACTCGCCACCATCACCGTTCAACTCGGCAAGAGTCCCCTGCTGCAACTGCCGCTGCAGACATTCCCGGAGCTGGGGGATCAACTCTGGGGGCTCGTGCTGCCAACCCGCCCTGATGGCAGTGATCCGGTGATTCTCACGCTCGGGAGTGAAGCAGGGCCCGTTCAGGTGTTTGATGCCGAGGGGCAGCTGGTCACCAACCTCAGACCCGGCGGTGAGGCGGCAGAGATCAATGGACTTCCCTTGCGCGTGGTCGACGTCATGCCGGCCAGCGGACTGCTGCTGAAACGGGACCCCGGGGTTCCAATGGTCTATCTGGGATTTGCCATCACCCTGCTCGGCGGAGGGCTCAGCCTCGTGGCGACCCGTCAGATCTGGGCAGTCGGGGATTCAACCCACCGGAAACTTCACGTCGCCGGCCTTTGCAACAGGAACCTCAGCGGGTTTGCCCGCGACTTTCCTTCTCTGCTCAGCAGGGTTGACGCAACCCATGGCTGACGCGGACCACCGTATGGACGTTGCCACGGGGATTGAAGTCCGCCTCGAGCTGCATCCAGACCGGATCACAGGCAGCCACCAGATCGTCGAGAATTTTGTTGGCCACCTCTTCATGGGAGATGGTGCGGTCCCGGTAGCTGTTCACATAGAGCTTGATCGCCTTGAGTTCCACCACCCTTGGGCCTGGTTGATAGATCAACCGGAGGACCGCAAAGTCGGGATAACCCGAGAAAGGACAGAGACAGGTGAATTCGGGCAGTTCGATCGAGACCTCGTAGGGCCGCCCCTCACGGGGGTTGTCGAAACAGATCAGCTCGGCATCAGCGATGGCCCGCTCTCCGTAGAGAGGAGTCCGGGTGGCCTCGGGAACAGCGTGACTCAAGGATCGTTACCAGTCGTCGTAAACCCTAGAAGGTGGTGCTGACCCACTGCTGGGCACGCGGTTTCAGACCAGGCGAACGCGAGGTGAGCCCACGGCGGCGGTGACGGGAGCAATCGATTGCCTGCTGACCGACGACGTCCATCCCTCCCTGAGGAAATCAGCTGCGACAGGTTGTCAGAACGAACTACCGGAAACCGTCAGTTTCTGAGAAACTTCAATGATCTGCCTTCCCGGTTGCAGCTCATGAAAAAAGTTGAGGCCATCATTCGCCCCTTCAAACTTGAAGACGTCAAGCTGGCCCTGGTGAATGCCGGCATCGTCGGCATGACGGTGAGCGAAGTGCGCGGCTTCGGACGTCAGAAGGGTCAGGTGGAGCGCTATCGCGGCTCTGAGTTCACCGTTGAATTCCTTCAGAAACTGAAGATCGATGTCGTGGTGGATGACAGCAACGTTGACACCGTTGTGAATGCCATTGCTGAAGCTGCCAAAACGGGTGAAATCGGCGACGGAAAGATCTTCATCTCTCCGATCGAAAGCGTGGTGAGGATCCGCACCGGCGACCGCGACAGCACCGCTCTCTGAGAAGAGCGACAGGCATCCGCACGCTTCACGTCAGAGTGGCGTCCACCACTCTGACGATGTCGTCGTCGGTGACAACGCCAACCGAGGCGCTGCCGCTCTGGTCAGTGCACGTCAACTGGGGCCCTGAGCTCCGGAGCCAGAGCAGATATTCATGGTTTCCCGCCGGCCCCGTGATCGGAGACCCAACCACGCCGTACGCAGTCCAACCAAGCGGCTCGGCGGCCTCGACAACCCCTCGCAGGGCATCGCAGTGGGCCTCCGGATCTCGGACGACACCACCTTTGCCGACACGGTCACGACCGACTTCGAACTGGGGCTTGACCAGCAGAAGTGCCTCGGAGCCATGGGGACTGAGCAACCCTTTGATCGCCGGCATCACCAGACCCAGTGAGATGAACGACACATCCGCGACGGCTAGGTCAGGCCGCGCGTCTTCAGGCTGGTAAAGGTCCTCCGGCGCAAGCCGGCGCAGATTGGTGCGCTCCCTCAACACCACCCGAGGGTCGGTACGAAGAGTCCAGGCTGTCTGGCCATAACCCACATCAACGCCGTACACCTTGCTGGCACCGTGCTGCAGGAGGCAGTCCGTGAACCCCCCGGTTGAAATGCCACCATCGAGGCAGACACGACCCTCCACCGGGATTGGGAACGCGTTGAGCGCTCCCAGCAGTTTCTCGCCTCCCCGCGACACAAAGCGTGGCGGCTGCTCGACACGCACGGCGAGATCCGGCTTCACCTGCAGACCTGGCTTGTCCAGCAGAAGGCCGCTGCTGTCACGCACCTTGCCGGCACGGATCAACTGCTGAGCCTGCTGACGTGTCGGTGCAAGGCCGAGTGCCAGCAGATGCTGGTCCAACCGGGTCTTCTGTGCCATTTCGTCATGAAAGCAGAGGTGAAAACCGAACAAAAGCGGGGGGTCATCCCGGAGTCCGCCAAACCGCGGAGAAGATCAGTCAACCCGAGTGTTCGGCCGTGTCAGTCAGGCAGTCGTCCAAGAGTCCGCACCCCCCCCGCGGGCGCACGTCACAGGGGCTGGGAACAGGAGAGATCTCTTGCGGAAACGATGTTCTTGAGCTGCTCCCTCCCGGCAGCTTTGCCACGCTCGACAATCAGCCATCTGACCTGCCGCCGTTTCAGGTGATTGAGTGCCGTGGCGGGCGCTGCCTGATCCGCCAGCAGGCCTGGGGGCGCCATGTGCAGTGGGAGGTGGAGCATCAGCGTCTGCATTCGGCGTGAAGGCCGGGCCATACATTGGTGAAGTCGTTGCCACGCGCTGGCCTTGATCGAGAGATAC
>WTHL01000139.1 GCA_011523155.1 Synechococcus sp. PL34863bin_39
TAGGAGACAGTGCAGGGCGGTAGGCGGGCAGTGCGTTGAGGAAGGCCTTGGCGAAATAGCTGCTGTTCACCGGGGTGGCCAGGTTGCCGACGGTCGGGTCGGCCACGGGGGTCACGGTCATGGAGTTGATAGCGATTGAGGAGCGGAGCGCTGAAGCGGACTGAAGGGCACGCGGCCGGTCAATCAGTGGCTTCGATCACGTTGAACAGCAGAGCCATGGCCACAGCCGGGCCCATGATCCCTACGAGGGGAACGAACACTGAGGGCATCCAGGCAGCGACAAATTCTCCGGTCATGGCAGCGGCCAAAAGGTCCGCCAGTACTGTAGTGAGCGCCTTTCTGTCGGTCTTGTGCCGACCGCAACGGCGACATAAAAGTTCAATCCATGCGGCGTCCGTCGCTCAAGCTCCATGAATCAGCTTCTTGCCGGTGGTGCAGCGTTCGTGCTGGTGGCGGTGCTCTGGCTGCTTGGACGCCGTCCAAGCAAGACACTTCTTCGCAGCACTGATGCGGGCTCGGTGGCAGCGATCAATCGGGCACAGCTCGGCCTTGTGCAGATCGAGACCCCGGAGTCACCTCTGTCATCTCCCACGGCTGATGCGCAGGAGTCTTCGTCTTCCCAGGTTTTCGAGCTGCCTGTGGGATCAGCGGCTCGGCTTGCTCTGGCCAAGGAGCTTCGCCAGGCCATGGATCAGGGAGGGCCGGATCAGCGTCTTGTGGCTGTCGAGCGGGCTGGCCTCTGGGGGCATCAATCGGTGCTGACCGTGCTTCGCAGAGGTTTGCGCGACTCGGATCGTCGCGTTGTCCTGGCTGCCGCCGCTGGTATTGAGCGGCAGCGTGGAGCAACCCGTCCCAGTCCCACTCAACAGGCCCGACCACCCCGCAACGTGGCTCGGATGCGATAGATCGGGCGTCCCTGGCTTTCGTGATATGTCCGAATCAGCAGCTCCGCCAGTAGCCCGAAGCAGAACAGCTGAATGCCGGCCAGACCGAGCACGACTGCGAGGATCAGCAGTGGACGGTTGCCGATGTCATCTCCCATCAGCTTGATGACCAGGAGATAGGAGCTTGCAATCAGGCTCAACAGAATCGCAATCAGACCTCCGAATCCGAACACGTACATCGGGCGCGTCAGGAACCGCTTCATGAACCACACCGTGAGCAGATCCATGAGCACCCTGAAGGTTCGGTCAATCCCGTATTTGCTTGTGCCGTACTGGCGGGCTCGGTGATTCACCTTCACCTCTGTGATCCGTGCTCCCTCGATGAATGCAAGCGCCGGCAGAAATCTATGAAGCTCTCCATAGAGACGCATGTCGGTGAGGACATCGCGGTCGTAGGCCTTCAGAGAACAGCCGTAGTCGTGCAGGCGGACTCCTGTCACTCGCCCAATGATCCGATTGGCGATTTTGGAGGGAAGCTTGCGTTGCAGCTCAGCGTCTTGACGATCATGTCGCCATCCGCTCACCAGGTCATAGCCCTCGCGAAGCTTTGCGAGCAGTAGGGGAATATCGGCGGGGTCATTCTGGAGATCGCCATCCAGGCTCACGATGACCTTGCCTTGTGCGACGTCGAAGCCTGCGGCCATCGCCGCCGTCTGGCCATAGTTCTTGCGCAGAAGCACTCCAACAAGTTCCGGCACCTCTGCGCTGATCCGCTCCAACACAGAAGCCGTTGCATCGGTCGATCCATCGTTCACAAGCACCAGTTCGAAGCGTTCTCCGATCGGCCGCAGCGCTGTCAGCAGCTGCTCGACCAGCTCCGGCAGGCTTTCCTCTTCGTTGTAGAGGGGCACAACGACCGAAAGGTCCAGCCCTGCCATGGGGATCAATCTCGTTTGGCAGCAACTTAATCGGCGCTTGGATCCGCTCCGATCACTCAAGGGTGGTGCCGTCATGACATCGCATGATCCGACCAGCCCCCCGCAATTCGGCTCTGTAATGGCTGGCCACAGGGTGTCGGTCTGCGAGATGGAGGCTGTCGATGCCGATGCCATTGCGACCATGCTCTCGTCCTGAGCTGTGCATGTAGCGCCCTCGCTCGAGGTGAATCCCCACATGCGTGCAGCGTTGGGGGCGTCCGAAAAAGATCAGATCGCCCGGTCGCAGCAGTTGGTCATTGCCTGGCCGAACCGCAACCGGTTCGCAGAAGCGTTCCTGTTGATAAGCGTCTCTGGGAAGCCAGATGCCGGCACTGGCGAAGGCGCACTGAACCAGGCCTGAACAGTCGAGATCAGGGCCCAGCGTTCCGCCCCAGAGGTAGTGATTCGGGCGAGCGGCGGCGACCTCGAGCCATGCGAGGACCGCCGGAATCCGCGCCGCGATAGCGTCACTCCTCAACAATCGGGGCCGGGGAGGAGTCGTTGCGCGTGCCTGCCCGACGAGATCGGCCATATTCAGCCAGCAGGGGTAGCCGTCCTCGAGCAATTGCACCCGAATGCGGGTGGTGCCGAGCTTGTCCACAGGGGTGATCACGCGGAAGCTGCGGTCCGCCGCTGCCTGGGTCGCGAGACTTTCGCCACTGGCTCGGGCATATCCGTTGAGGTCTTTGAGGAGTTGCCAGCAGCTCCCTGGATTGATCAGATCCGGAGCCAACGGAGTGCCTAGGGTCGGCATTGACTGAAGCCAGTGCCATGGCGTTCTACCGCCCCGAGCCGACGATGCAGGAGCATCTGGCTGCTCTGATCGATCGACTCTCCGCTGAGGGCCGTCCGGGGCTTCACGAACAGATCGCCGTGACCTGGGTGCGTTACGACCAGGCATCGCCTGTGTCTGGGACTGGCCATGGCGCCTCATGGCTGGATCAGAAACTGATGTACCCCGCCAGCGTGGTGAAGTTGATTTATGCGGTGGCTGCAGAACACTGGCTGGAGAGGGATCTTCTTCCAGACAATGAGGAATTGCGCCGCTCTTTGTTCGACATGCTGGCCGACTCCAGTAACGATGCCACCGGGTTGATTGTTGATTTACTGACTGGCACCACCAGCGGCCCCGACTTGCGTTCTCCGGCTTGGGAGCAGTGGCAGTATCAGCGCCTCGTTGTAAACCGGTGGCTCAGGGATTTTGGATGGCCCGAACTGGAGCGGGTGAACTGTTGCCAGAAAACCTGGGGAGAGGGGCCGTATGGCCGCGAGAAGGCGTTTTATGGAGCGACTAATTCCAATCGCAACGCCCTGTGCACTGCAGCGGTTGCGCGCATGCTGGAGGCAGTGATGACGGATGGTGTCCTGTCGCCTCCAGGTTGCCAGCGTCTGCGGACTCGTTTGCTTCGATCCCTGGATCAGGAGGTGAGAGCGGCTGACCCTGAGAATCAGGTCGATGGATTCCTCGGTGATGGTTTGCCCGCAGGCAGCACGCTTTGGAGCAAGGCCGGTTGGATGAGCCAGGCCCGTCACGACGCGGCCTGGTGGTGTTTGGAAAACGAATCCCCGCAGCTGTTGGTGGTGTTCACAGCAGGTGCTGAGCGGGCGAAAGATGACAATCTCCTTCCTGCCATCGCCAAAGATCTGGCGCTTTTCGCGGCCAGCGACTGACCCGATTCAATTCAACGGAGAGGGAGGGATTCGAACCCTCGACAGAAGTTGCCTCCTGTAACTCCTTAGCAGGGAGCCGCTTTCAACCACTCAGCCACCTCTCCAGCGGCTCGCCCAGCTTATCAAGAGGTCGACCCTTCAGACCACCAGGCGGGGCAGCCGATGCTTGAAGCTGCAGAGCACTTCCCAGGGAATCGAATCGGAAAGCTCGGCCCAGTCCTGAGGACGAATCACCGCGTCACCGTCTGATCCCAGCAGGGTCACCACGTCACCCACATCCAATGTTGGGTGGTCGGTGGCGTCCACCATGAGTTGATCCATGGTGATCGCTCCCACCTGCGGTAGATGCCGCCCGGCATGGAGCACAGAAATTTGGCCAGACAGACAACGACTCACGCCATCGGCGTAGCCGATACCCACCACGGCCAGTCGGCTGGGACGGCTTGTGATGAAGCGATGTCCGTAGCTCACGCCCACTCCTGCAGGCACA
>WTHL01000069.1 GCA_011523155.1 Synechococcus sp. PL34863bin_39
GCAGTGCACCGGCCTGATTCCGCGGCAGGGGTGCACAGGCCGGGTCCTGCCTCGTTGGCAGGAGGTCTTGTTCGATCACCGTTGATCGCCCGATCAACCGCCGACCTTCCCTCCAGTAAGGCATCGCCGCCAACCAGGGCTCCGGGCTGCCCGAATCGGCAGGGAAAGCCTTGCCCAGTTGAAGCCAGCCATCACTGGCCTCCTGCAGCGCTTCGGCAAAACGCAGACTGTGGGCCTGCATCTCCCCGAACAACTCCATCTCCAGAAGCGGATCGGCACTGAACGCACGGTTCAGGCCCCAATGCCAGTCATTGCCATGCAAGGGCCAGTTCAGCATCACCAACCCGCCAGGCAGGCGGCCGTAGGTGAGCGTTCGCTCAAGGCCAAAGGCCTCACAGGCCCGCTCAAACGGCCTGGGCAGAAGCGGATGTCCATCCGGATCAAGTCCGCGCTCAGGATCCGAGCGCAGCCGGTCGCTCTGCAATTGACCCATCACCACCCAGGTGGGTGATTGCACCGGTTGCTCCTTGAAGAAGGGCTCCGTTTCAAGCCGCGCCCGAGAGGGAGCACTCGGTTCAGACCATTGCTCCTGCGCCTCCCAACCGAAACGAAATGGAGCCTGCGCCAGCGGAAGCAGATCACCGCGGTCGCTGCCATCAATCACCACCTTGCAGCGCAGCCTCCTCTGCTCACCCCCAATCTCAATGCGCACGGCAGCGATCCGTGAATCCACCCGCTCCACCTCGAGCAATCGGCACCCAGGCCACCACAGCAACGTTGCTTCGGCCTGCACCCAGTCCTGCAGGATCGCTTCAGCCGTGGTGGGCCGGAAGCCGAAGCAACTCACCCAGTTGTGATCGAGTCCTTCCGGCTCGCGGCGATCCAGCTCCCGTAGAAACGCACCCCACAAGCCCGTCTGCCAGGGGGTGAGCTCATTGCCATCAGGACAGCACACTCCGGCTGCACTCACCATGCCCCCCAACCAAGGCCCTGGAGTGAGCAAGAGGGTTCTGGCCCCTCCGCGAGCCGCCTGAATCGCTGCGGTGACACCTCCGGTGCCCCCGCCCCAGACCAACACATCCACTGCATCAACCATGGCGGGCAACACCATCAGCCCGCCTGCTGAGAGAACCGCAGCTGCTGATCCTCGGGAAGATGACCAAGACAGCGGAAACGCAGACCCACCAGCTGGTCATAGAGAGGATTGAGTTTGCACATCGGCGGAATGTGCACCAGCTTGTGTCCGAAAAGCATGATGTCGCGCTCGAAAGGGCACTGAGCTGGAATCAGGCTGACGATGAAGGCTGCAATCCTCGGATCACTGGGATCAAGCTCATCCAGCCAGTGCTTGAGAGGGGTGAGAGGCGTTCGACCATCCGAGCGAGGCTGCGCCAGACAGGGCCTGAGATCGGCCAGGGGAGCATCACTGCAGTCGAGCACCGTTGCCCAATAACGCAACAGATTCAGTTCCTCTTCACTGAGATGGCCGTCGGCAAGAGCCACCACCACAGCCGTCCGCAGAAACTGCTCGGCCAGTCCGGGCGTCCCGGTGAGACCTTCGGCAAGAGCAGATGCGTCAACAGGCGGCAAGCAGTCCCAATCGAGTTCGGCATCCGGAAGAATGTCCGACAAATGGGCCGTGAGCACCCGCCGTTCCTGATCATCGAAATCTCCGTCAGCCAGGGCCAACGCGTGCAGAGCTGCAAGCCACAGCTGCAGGGACGAATCCGAAATGACGATCGAGGACATCACAGGACCACGGGTTGAGAAGCGGACGTCGGACAGTCGTTAAGATCCAGCCCGAGAAACTGAGGCTGGGAGACAGGGCCGAAGCGATGACCTACAGCCTCACAACCCCGCTTTATTACGTCAACGCCAAACCACACCTCGGCAGCGTCTACACCACCCTTGCCTGCGATGCGCTCGCCCGCTTTCAGCGCCTTGAGGGCGAGCAGGTCGTGTTCATCACAGGCGTTGATGAACATGGTCAGAAAATCCAACGCACAGCAGAGGGGCAGAGCATCAGCCCCCAGGATCATTGCGATCGGATCTCCGCTCTCTACACCGATCAGTGGGACCGGTGGAACATCTCGAATGATCGCTTCGTTCGCACGACGAGCGATCGCCACCTGCCACTCGTGCAGGACTTTTTCAAACGCTGCGAAGCGCCCGGCCATATTCGCACCGGCCACCAGGAGGGTTGGTACTGCGTTGACTGGGAGGAATTCAAGGATGATCCGGCTGACGCGGAGAGTCCTGACTGTCCGATCCATCGCAAGCCCCTGGAATGGCGCGACGAGGAAAATCTGTTTTTCTGCCTCTCGCAGTTTCAGGAGCGCATTGAAGCGTTGATTGCAGATCCTGAGTTCATTGCACCAACCAGTCGTCGTCGGGAGATTGAAAATTTCGTGGCCGGTGGTCTCCGGGATTTCTCCATCTCCCGGGTCAACGTGTCATGGGGTCTGCCTGTCCCCGGACATTCGGGGCACACGTTTTATGTGTGGTTTGACGCTTTGCTGGGGTATCTCACAGCCCTTCTCGATGACGGTGGCCCTGTCGATCTCGATCGCCTCGCCGCGGTGGGCTGGCCCGCAAGTGTTCATGTCATCGGCAAAGACATCCTGCGCTTCCACGCGGTGTACTGGCCAGCCATGCTGATGTCGGCAGGATTGCCGGTTCCGAAACGGGTCTTCGGGCATGGCTTTCTCACCCGAGAAGGCCAGAAAATGGGAAAAGCTCTGGGCAACGTGCTCGATCCCGACACCCTGCTCGAACGCTGCGGAGCCGATGCCGTGCGTTGGTATCTGCTGAAGGACATTCAATTCGGCGAGGACGGAGATTTTCAGCAGCAGCGATTCATGGATCTTGTGAATAACGATCTCGCCAACACCATCGGCAATCTGCTGAATCGAACGGCCTCGATGTCGCGCAAATGGTTCAACGGCTCACTGCCTTCAATTTCGGACAACGTGCAAGCGGACCATCCCCTCAAGAAGAGCACGGAACGGACGATCAACCAGGTGCGGCAATCGATCCCGTCTCTGACTTTTCAGAACGCGGCCGAAGCCGTACTGCAACTTGCGATCGAAGCCAATGGATACCTCAATGAACAGGCCCCATGGAGCCTGATGAAACAACCAGGCCATGAACAGAAGGTGGGGGACGATCTCTATGCGGTTCTTGACTGCTGCAGGGTGATCGGTCTGTTGCTCCAACCACTCGTGCCGGGCCTCAGTGCCAGGATCCTGGCGCAGCTGAATCTGCATCCATGCGACGGATGTTGGAACAGCGCACTGAGCTGGGGGCAACTCGAAGCAGGTGGCAACCTTCCGAAACCGGAGCCTGTGATGCAGCGTCTTGAGCTCGAGTCCCCCCTCTGATGGCGTTGCCTTCACGCCATGCATGGTTTTCAAGCTGTCTGATCGCCTGCCTTCCTGTGCTGGCTGGCTGCGCGAATGAGAGCACACCGGTTGCCGTTGAGGCACCCCCCTTCGTCTTTCGATCCCTGGAGCTTGAACAGAAAGCCGGCGATGGTGAGCAGCAGTGGAGTCTTTCCAGCCCGGAGGCCCGTTATGAACTGAGCAAACGCCTGGTTCGCGCCCGCAAACCGGTCGGTCTTCTGTATCGCGACGGAAAGCCTTCCTTTCGGATTCAGTCCGATCTGGCCTACGTGATCAACGATGGGGACAAGATCCTTCTGGAAGGAAATGTCAGGCTCCAGCAACTCACCGGGAGAAAGCTGCTGATCCAGGGAGATCGCCTGCGTTGGAGCCCTGTTGAAGGTGTTCTCACCATGGAACAGCGGCCCCGTGCAATCGACAGTGAGTCGCTCATCTCGGCCAGTGAAGCTGAATTGCAGCAGACAACCAATGAACTGACACTCACGGGCACTGTTCAACTCGACCGCTGGACGGACTCCGATCGCAAAGGACGACCTGACAGCTCCCTGCGCAGCCGTGCGGCCCAGTGGAACCTGGATTCAGGTCTTCTCAGAGCCAAGGGCCCCATCCTCGGCC
>WTHL01000189.1 GCA_011523155.1 Synechococcus sp. PL34863bin_39
CAAGTCAGGTCATCGGCTTTTCACAACCCTGACCAGGTCCATCCAAACCTGGATGAAATATCTGGGGTCAAACCATTGGAACGTTGATCCCGTCTGACGGGATAACCGTGGATTTGGTCGTCAGCGAATCAGACTGAACGTCCCAACGTGCGCCGCCGATGACCGGCATGGAGCCCGACAAAGTCGAACGACTGCATCGCAGTTACAGCCGCGATGCTGAATTGGACGAAGCCTTCATCGTCCTGACAATCGGCGCCAGCCTGATCGCAACTCTGGGCCTGCTTGTGAACAGCGCCGCAGTGGTGATTGGCGCGATGGTGGTGGCTCCCTGGATTCTGCCCCTGAGGGCTGGGTCATTCGCGGTGCTGCTGGGCAGCGCCGCCCTGCTGGCGCGCTCCCTGATCACCCTCGCTGTCGGCGTCTTGCTGACAACGACACTGTCCACAAGCCTGGGGCTTCTGGTGGCACTTCCGGAATTCGGCACCGAAGTGGCCACACGAACCAGTCCCAATGTGCTGGACCTGGGAATCGCTCTGGTGGCGGGGGGTCTGGCGACCTATGCCAAGTTGCGCAGCGATGCCGTCAGTTCCCTGGCAGGCACAGCCATTGCGGTTGCGCTGGTACCTCCGGTTTGCGTGATGGGTCTGCTGTTGTCACAGCAGACCTGGTCGGATGCCGCCGGAGCCGGACTGCTGTTCTGCACCAATCTGCTTGGCATCCTCACCGGAGGGGTTGTCCTGATGGCCTGCAAGGATCCGTTCTTCTGGGAACAACTCAGGCGCAGCCACTTCAGCTTGGCGAGCTTCGTGCTGACCAGCCTGCTGGTATTTCCTCTCGGCAGCAGCTTTATCGCCCTGCTGCGTGACAAAACCCAGTCGAGTACGCGAAACGACGTCGAACAGACAATCCGACGGTTTCTGACCAACGAGACCGTCACCTTCGGCAATGTGGAAGGCATTCCCGAAAGCGAGGCCGTGGACCTGGAAGCCATGCGCATCGATTGGAGCCAGACACCGCCGGAGATCAGGGCACTGGTCAGAGTGAGTGACCCGCGCCTGCCCACCTACACACAGGTGCGTGAAGTACAGAAACAGATCAACAAACGTCAGAAGGGAACCTTCCGTCTTGTTGTCGAACGCACGGCGGTGGAGGTGGTCGGACCGACGCCTCCCATGCCCCTTGAGCCTGCCGTCGAGCCCCTGCGCGGGGACATACAGACACCACCGACCTCAGACAAACACAACGAATCCACCAAGAATGCCTCTGACGACAACAAGGCTTCGTTGCACGCGGGAGACAGTGAGCCAGCCAGGGAAGAGCCAACGCCGAACGCCGGCATCACTGGGTCCGATGCAGAACCGTCGGCAGAGATCGATGACGACTCACCGCAGACGTTGCAGCAGCGAACGGGTGAGCGTGGAACGACTCCGAAGCGAGACACTTCCGTCGGAGAGTGACGCGGCAGATGCGCGACGCCAGAGCACCATGGGCACCACCGTGAACAGCATGAGAACGCCGTAGATCGCCGATGGAAGGCTGTAAATCGGGAGCTGACCCGTCGTTGCCTCCCCTGCCAGGAGCGTGCCGACAACGATGCCGACACTCCCGTTCTGAAAGCCGCTTTCGATCGACAGTGTGGTCACCTGAGGACGGGGAAGTGCGAGGGCCTGCCCCACGCCAAGACCGATGGCCAGCATCAACAGATTGAGCAGCAGCAGCACTGGGCCGAGAACGACCAGATTGGCCTGGAACAGCGACCACTGGCTGACAACCGAGGCCACGATCACCAACGCGATCAGGGCATTGGACCCTCGATCACACCAGGGGCTCATGCGTCGACACAGCCCGGGATTCCGCACATTCAGGGCCACACCAATCAACACCGGCAGTGTGGCGATGGCGAGCATCCTGAGGCTGAGTCCAAGGGTGGAGATGGAGGGATCCAGACCCGGCATCAGAATCTGAGACGCTCCGATCAGAAGCAGGGGCAGCGTCACTGCGGTGATCACGCTCGCCAGCGCCGTGTAGGAGATCGAAAGCGCCACATCTCCCCGGGCGAACCGCGTGAACAGATTGGAGGTCACACCGCCAGGACAGCCGCTGAGAATCATCACACCAACAGCCAGTTCGCCTCTCAGACCAAACAGAAGCACGAGGCTCAAGGCCACCACAGGCAGCAGCAGCACCTGGGCGATGGCCCCGGCGAGGAGAGCACGTGGCTGCAGCACAGCAAGCCGGAAGTCGTCGGGCCGCAGCGTGATGCCCAGGGAGAACATGATGAACGCCAAGCCAAGGGAAAGCGCGACAGCGATCATCGAGACATCCGAAAGAGCTAAGAATTTACCGACACTGCTGACAGATTCCGCCGACCTACTTAAGGCCCGAACTGCTCAGTCATCCGAGCATTGAAGGAAGGAGCCTTGACTGGGCGTTGAATCACGAGAATTCGTGTCAGCAGGCATCCCATGCCCGTCAAGGCAACGGCCACTTTGACGGTCACAAGATTGAAGCTTTCAACATCTGCATAGCTCACGATGAACATCGAGAAAAGAAAACCCCAGAGAAGGGAGATCTCCGCATAGAACTCATGATGCAAGGCAGGATGGCTTGCATCGGCTCGAATCACATCTCTCAGGATGGCTCCCCCTGCACCGGATATGGCACTGAAGATCGGCCCCCAGAGCAACAGCGGATAGCAACGCTCTTCGACGGCAACAATCACACCCACGACTGAGAATGCGGCAAGGCCCACAGCATCCAGGAGTTTGACGATCCAGTAGCCCTTGGTTTCGATTGCAGGGATCAGTTGAAGACGGACATGACGCTCGGGGAGCCGTAGTGCCACATAGCTGATCAGAACAACAAGACAGACAACAGCGAGGTGATGAGGAGAATCCATCACAGCAGGTCGATCTCTGTTGACGATCAGATCCCGGAGGATCCCACCACCCACGGCAGGGAGACTGGCCAGCACGAGCGCGCCAAAGAGGCTGAAATTCTCCTTACGTGCTAGCAAAACACCAGAAAAAGCAAATGCAGCTGTTCCAATGTTGTCGAGTATTCGAAACCAAGGTTGATCAGCGGCCAGCCCAAGAAGCGTGGGGAAGAGATGCCCGCGAACGATCAAGTTGTACCGGCCATTGGCCCTGATGGTCTGTAGAGCTTGATTGAAGGACTGAACAAGTGCAGGAGAGGTGCTGCGGCGGCTGAACAGAGCCACGATTGGGCCACTGAAGATTGGTTGCTCGCCCATCACAAGCTGATCGGCAAAGTTGTTTTCCCAGATCAGGGTTGCCCCGACAAGTCGATCAACAGGTACGAGATCGACCGTGCCCACGACCAGGTTCTGAAGATTGGATTGAACATCCGGGCTTGCAAGCCAACGCTCGTGATTGGCGGGATCTGTCAGGAAGGCATCGATCACATCTCCATAGACATAACCATCCACAACCCCAAGCCGAAGTCTGCTGCCAGGGAAGCGCTGGATGAAGGCATTTTTCTCCAACAGCTTCCTGGCTCTAACATTGTTCCGGCGCGCAACCAGAACAACGTCTTCGGTGCGATAGGGGTCCGAAAAGTAGGCGTAATCGCCGCGTTCTTCGGTAACGAAGGCACCTCCTGCGATATCGCGCGAGCCTTCTTGCAGGAGCTTCTGATGCTCATCCCAATTGAGCTGGGGAAGATCAAGGGTGAGCCGTAGCTGCCTTTCAAAGATTTCACGGAACAATTCGACATCGAGGCCGGTCAGCTTCTGCGCATCGTCGCTTGTGTCCTTGTATTGATAAGGCGCCCATGGGTACCAGCCGCCTCGGAGCTCTGGGACCGCTGCAGCGTGAACACTCACCCCGAAACAGAGGGTGACAATCAGCAGAAGCAGACAGAGTCCAGCTCCCAAGGCCGATCGTTGGCGGCGCATGAATCTTTCTGGGTGTCACCTCACCCGATTCTTGGCAGCCACCTTTGTCAGGTCGGGGATCAGCCTCAAAAAAATTAGAAACAAAAAGCCC
>WTHL01000088.1 GCA_011523155.1 Synechococcus sp. PL34863bin_39
TGGCGTCGCTTTGACAGCAACACCGACCGCTGGCTGCGCGAGCCCGGTCAGCTGAACGAGGATCAGATCGAGCAGAACCGCAGCCGCTTCTATCCCGAATTGGACTGGGCGTTGCTCGACGAAACCGATCAGGAGATCAAGGACGGGGCCGTTGAGATGTTCCTCAAGAGCCTTGAGCTGATCAGCACCTTCCATCCGGAGCTGACTTCAGGGCAGTTGCTGGAGGTGGAGCGCAAGATGGCCATCACCAAAAAGCGCTCCTTCGAGCGCTGGGTGGAGAAGTCCTTCAAGCGCCGTTTTCAGAAGGAGAATCGGGAGCGCCGCCGCTTTGCCCGTGACCGCTTCCTGCGGGGTTGGCACGAATGGCTGGCACAGGACACCACCCATCAGGCCATTGTTCCCATCCTCGCTCTGATTGTTCTCAGTGCTGTGGCCGGCTGGTCGTTGGGCGCCCGTCAGGCAGCCTGTCCCACACTTGTGCTTCCTTCGGAGCAGACTGGACTGCGCTGAACCAGTCCGTGATGGCCGATTCCCGTCCGTTCGACTCATTCCGGCTCACGCTGATGCAGGAGGTGTTGCCTGTTGGTCTGGCCATGGTGGAGCGGATTCGTCAGGGAGGGCCTGCCAGCGTCGTGGAGCCGTTCACGGGATCCCTGGACCCACTAGGTGATCTGCGTGCGGAAGGTGCATCCTCCGCTGAGGCGGTGCGTGAACGTCTTGATCAGGTCAGCCCTGGGTTGGGCAATCCAGTGATCCAGGTGGCGGTGGATGTGGATCCGACACCAGGCCCGATGGGGTCGCAACAGTCCGAGAGCGCGTCAGCACCGACCCCATGGACGGACGAACAGGAGTCCCTTCCCCGTGTGCTCGCCAGAATTGAACGCAGGTTGGATCAGCTTCAGCAGCATCTGACTCCCTGAGCGCGCATTGCCGGATCCATGGCTCGAACCAACTTGACCGTTCGTGAGGGCTACCGCCACAGCGGCCTTCGCCAGCAGCCGCTGGTGCTGTTCGCGGTCGTTCTTATCCTCAGCGGCGCCATGTTGGCTCGCCTCACCTGGCTGCAGGTGTTCAACGGCAAGCACTACCGCCAGCTTGCTGACGAGAACCGCATCCGCCTGGTGCCTCGGTCTCCGATTCGGGGACGTCTGCTGGATCGTGAAGGACGGGTGCTGGCGTCCAGCAAGCTCACGTACTCCCTCTATCTCGAGCCCCGGCTTGTCGATGCTGCGGCATGGCCGCCACTGCGGGATCGCCTGGCCAGCCTGCTCAGCCTCAGTCCGTCTCAGCTGGATCGGCGCCGCAGCCGCGGCATTGATCGCGACGGCTATCGAATCACCCTGGCCATGGATCTCAAGCCTGATCAGGTCCTGCGCTTCAAGGAGCAGGCACAGGCCCTGAAGGGGGCGCAGGTCGATGTCGACATCCTGCGCTTCTATCCCCATGGCACGCTGGCGGCCCATGCCCTCGGTTACTCCCAGTCGATCACGGAAAACGAATACAAGATCCTCGCGGAGAAGGGATACAAGATCCGGGATCGAATCGGCCGGACCGGCGTTGAAGCGGCCTACGAAGCCCATCTCCGCGGTCAATGGGGCGGTCAGATGCTTGAGGTGAATGCGATGGGCGAGGTGCAGCGCAATCTGGGTGATCGTCCGTCAGTGGCAGGCAAAGACCTCACCCTCACCCTGGATCTCGATCTGCAGAGCGCGGCGGAGAGTGCGCTCGCGGACAAGAGGGGTGGCGCCATCGTGGCCATGGATCCGCGCACCGGAGCGATTCTGGCGTTGGCCAGCAAGCCCAACTACGACCCCAATTTCTTCTCCAAGCTCGTCACCACCCAGAAGGAGTACGACCAGCTCTTCGCCAATCCGCGCAAGCCTCTGTACAGCCGTGCCCTCAATGCCTACGACCCCGGAAGCACCTGGAAAGCTGTCACGGCCATGGCGGGCATGGAATCCGGTCACTTCCCGCCGGATGTGAAGTTGAAGACCACGGCCTGCATCACCTACGGCGGCCATTGCTTCCCTGATCACAATGGCGCGGGCTTCGGGACGATCGGCTATGCCGATGCCCTGCGCTTCTCCAGCAACACATTTTTCTACCAGGTGGGTGTCGGTTCCGGATCCCGCGCCTTGAAGAAGGCTGCGACAGCTCTCGGCTTCGGTGGCAAGAGCGGGATCGAGATCGGCTGGGAGGAAAGTGTCGGTCTGGTTGGTGATGAGGACTGGGCTGCTGCGGGTCGAGGTTGGAGCGAACCCGGCTCCACGCCATGGATTCCAGAGGATATGGCGAGTGCCTCGATCGGTCAGTCGGTGGTGCAGATCACCCCTCTGCAACTGGCTCGGGCCTACAGCGTGTTTGCCAACGGAGGCTGGTTGGTCACGCCTCACCTTGCGGATCAGGGTCTCGACTGGCTGGCTCCTGAGCGCCGTACTCGGGTCGAGATGAAGGCATCCACCCTGACCACGATTCGCGAGGGGCTGCGCAAAGTCGTGTCGGATGGCACCGGTTACGGCCTGAATGGCCCGGGAATTCCTCCCGCTGGAGGGAAGACGGGCACGGCGGAAGACAGCAGCGGTGGGCCTGACCATGCCTGGTTTGCGACCTATGCGCCTTATCCGGACGGTGAGATCGTGATCGTGGCATTTGCAGAAAACACCCCTGGGGGCGGTTCGGTTCACGCGTTGCCGATGGCCAAGACGGTGATGGCGGTGTGGAACCGCAAACGTGGGCGCGGTTGACCCTCTGCCTCAGGCAGCGGCAGTGAGTTCCTGGTTCAGGACCTGGCGGTAGTAGCCCCGCAGCTGTTCGGTTGCACCTGCCCAGCCCCAACGCTCCGCCTCCGTACGGGCGGCCGTCCGCAGGGCCTGACGTTCCACAGGGTCCCCCAGCAGTCGGCGCGTGGCGGCGATCAGGCTTGCCGCGCCACCGTCGTCACCGTCGGGTTCATAGAGGCAGCCGTTGACCCCGTCGCTGATGATGTCAGGGATTCCGCCCCTGTTCGCTCCGACCACGGGGCAGCCCGCGGCCATGGCTTCGAGGAGCACTAGACCGAGGGTTTCGGTGCTGGATGGGAACAGGAATGCATCGCCGCTGGCGTAGGCGCTGGCCAGCTCGGTTCCAGCCAGATAGCCGACAAAGGTCGTGGCGGTGCCTGCGAAGAACGTTTCCAGTTGCTGACGATGGGGTCCATCCCCCACAAGGGCCAGGCGTGTCTCGGGCAGCGCTTCCAGGACGGGTCGGATCCGTTCGATCTGTTTTTCGGCGGACAGACGTCCGACATAGAGCAGAAGCGAACCGCGGTCGTCATGCTTCCCGAGCAGTCGTCGGCGCATGGCGTCGTCGCGGAGTGCAGGTTGGAACAGCTCGGTGTCGACCCCCCGTTGCCAGAGATCGGTGTGCTGGATGCCCTTGTCACTGAGCTCCCGAACCATGGCCGTGGAGGTGCAGAGATTGAGCACCGCCTGGTTGTGGGCAGCTTTGAGCAATTCCCAGAGGAGGGGCTCCAGCATGCCCATGCCGTAGTGCTCGAGATACTTGGGGAGATGGGTGTGGTAACTCGCCACAAGGGGGATCCCCTTGGTTTTGGCCAGCCAGATGCCCCCCAGCCCCAGCACAGCGGGGTTGACCACATGGATGAGGTCCGGCTGGAACGCATCGATCGCTTCTGAGACAGCCGGTCTCGGCAGGGCCAGTTTCAGCTCCGGATACAGCGGCAGCGGCATGGCCGGCACCCCAATGAGTCGGGCCCCCAGATAGGAGTCGGGGCAGCCTTCCGGGCAGAACACGACCACCTCATCCCCTGCGTCCACAAGGTGCTTCACCGTTTTGGTGAGGCGGGTGACGATGCCGTCAACCTTGGGAAGAAAGGTTTCGGTGAAAAAGGCGATTTTCACGGAGTCGGCAACAGGAGGATGCGGTTCAGGACGCTGTGCCGATGGCCTCGGCCTGGGTCTTGGTCCAGGCCGAGGTGCAGAGGATGCGGTTGCGGTCGCAGCGG
>WTHL01000022.1 GCA_011523155.1 Synechococcus sp. PL34863bin_39
CGATGAGGGTGGCTATCTCGTGGTCCGCAAACCCTGGCCCGGCATGATGCGCACTGTTCACGGAAATCCACAGCGCTTCCGTGAGAGTTACTGGGAACATCTCCGGCCGGCCGACGGCAGCCACATCTACTTCGCCGGTGACGGTGCGCGGCGTGATGCCGATGGCTACTTCTGGGTGATGGGCCGAGTTGATGATGTCATCAATGTCTCCGGCCACCGGCTCGGAACCATGGAAATCGAGTCGGCCCTCGTCAGCCATCCGGCTGTCGCGGAAGCCGCCGTGGTGGGTCGTCCCGACGACCTCAAGGGTGAGGGAATCGTGGCCTTCGTGACATTGGAAACCGGTCGCGAGTCCAGCGATGCTCTCGTCGCTGAACTGCGCGCCCACGTCGGCCAGGAAATCGGCCCGATTGCGCGTCCTGATGACATCCGCTGCAGTGATGCACTGCCCAAGACCCGCAGCGGCAAGATCATGCGCCGGATCCTCCGCGCCCTCGCCGCAGGCGAGGAGGTCAGTGGCGACACCAGCACGCTGGAGGATCGTTCGGTGCTCGATCGCCTGCGCGCCTGAGCACCACTCAGAGGCCTGGAATCTCGGGGCCCATCAGGCCGGGCTCGGGCCAGGCCCCCTGGCTGAACAGGGTGTCTCTGATCAGTTGAATCAGGCTTTTGCCCTGATTCAACTCACTTCTGGCGGCCCACTCGATCTCCCGCAGCTCCTCCTCAGGCAGATTCAAGTGGGTGATCAGGTCGCGATAGGCGCTGCGTTCATCCGGGTTGATGTCCTGGGCATCGCCTGGATTGCGGGAGACCCCGGCGATCAGGCAGGCAATGCGGGCGGCCGTGCACCGATCGCCATGGCTGGTTAATGCCGTGGCGAGCTCTGCAATCGAGGGCATGAGGGATGACTGGGCAATCCCGTCGGCCTCAAGACCGATGCGTTGCGGAAGCTCCATCAGCATCGTCTGCTCCTCATCGGAGATGGATCCATCACTCATCGCAATGACCTGAGCGATCTGAAGCAGGGCAACTTCAACAGCGTTGGCCATTCCGTTTCCGCAGACGCGATCACCAAAGTGTATGCAGAGTGATCGGGATTGATCGTCTATGCCGCTGTCGAGGCATCCGCGAATCCCCAGGACATGATCAGGTTCTGCAGTTGCCGCACCTGACGCTGTCGGTCCGCCCCCTCAGCCCAATCACCCAGAAACTGACGGCGCAATCCGGCACTGGCCGGCGTGAGATGGTCGCCTTGCTGCTGACGGAAGGTGGTGGCATCGGCCGTGCGGGCCTGCAGAGCAGCGAGAAGGTCTTCGCTCTGATCCAGCGCATCAGTCCCGAAGCGAATCAGCAGATTGCGGGGCTGCAGGTAATGAAGCTGAATCAGGCGCAGGGTTTCCTGCGGGCTGGGGCTGAACTCAGTGCTGACCCCGAGGCTTGGGGCCACTACCCCCAGCAGAGGGATGGATTGATCCGCTGTGAAATTGTTGAAGCTCAAGGCGATCAGTGAGCGGCTGCCTCGGCCGCCGTCCGGTGCCAGCAGATGCAATTTGCATCCGAGGCTGTGACCCAGTCGAACGGGCGTCCAGCGTCGCCCGTCACGTTGTTCGAGCCTGGAGCGGGCCTGGCGCATCGCATCCCAGGCTTCCCTGGCCTGGAGCTGATGATCAAAGCCCGGCACATAGCTCCAGGCATGAACCGCCAGCCCTTGATCGGCAAGACCTTCGAGCAGGCGTCTGTAACTGATCTGCGGGGTTGCGGCCAGATAGCTGCCACCGAGGAACTCGACCACGCCACGGGTCTGCCGGGGCCAGAGAACCCAGCAGTCGCCGAGCCGGCGCCATTTGCTCATGCCTGTGAGCGCAGGGAGTGCAGCACCTGCATGGCTTCCCGAACGTGGGCCGGACCATCCAGCAGGTTGTTGAACACGTGGTGAATCACCCCGCTGCCATCGATGACGTAGGTCACGCGGGATGGAAGCAGCCCAAGCGTCTTGGGAACACCGAACGCGCGACGAAGGCGCTGGTTGGTGTCGCTGAGAAGAGGGAAAGGAAGTTGGTGGCGTTCGGCGAACCGGCGGTGGCTGACGTCGTCGTCGCCGCTGACTCCCCACACCTGGGCGCCGAGGTTGGTCAGTTCGCTGTGGGAATCCCGGAAGCCACAGGCTTCGGCGGTGCACCCTGGCGTGTCGTCCTTCGGGTAGAAGAACAGAACCAGGGGAACACCATCGCGTGCATCGACGGCACGGGACGTTCCGTCGTGATCCATCAGGGAGATGGATGGAACACGATCACCAACGCTGAGTGCCATCAGCCCACCATTTTGCAAGGAGCCCGACCCTAGGCACGGTTGCTGGGGGGCGGAGAATGGTGGCGTTGTGGGGATTTGCGCCGATGGAAGATCACTCAGTCCCCGGCCAGCTTGATCTGCTGGCGTTCACTGCTCCGGCCCCTGGTGTCCCCGATCCCGCGCCGAAGGACCGCACCCCCGAAGCGAGACAGAACCCAGACGCATCGATCGCTGCGGTCCCTGCCCCTGATGCCCCTGGCACACTCCTGATCATCGACACGGAGACCACAGGTCTTGATCCTTCACTGGATCACTGCCTTGAGGTGGGAGCCATCCTGTTTGACGTCTCCGCGCGTCAAGTGCTGGCCCAGCAGTCCTTCCTGCTCCCGGTGGAGAGCAATGCCGCCGAGTCCATCAATCGCATTCCTGCCCCGGTCACCCGCCTGCCCCAGCCCTGGCAGCCGGCCCTCGAGTATTTCGGCTCCCTGGTGGAAGCGGCTGATGTGATCGTGGCCCACAACGCAGCGTTCGACAGCCAATGGTTCGGGCGTGGGCCGCTTCCTTCGGTGCCCAAACCCTGGCTCTGCAGCATGGAGGAGATGCCTTGGCCTTCCGACCGTCAACTCCGGTCGCGCCCGTCCGTCAGAGATCTTGCTCTCGCCTATGAGGTTCCGGTGTGGTCTGCCCACCGCGCCCTTACCGACTGCATTTATCTCGCTGAAGTCTTCCGGCGCTGTGAGGATCTCGACGAGCGTCTGGCCCTGGGACTGGAACCCCGATGCCTCTACAAGGCTCAGGTGAGCTATGAGAACCGCCATCTCGCCCGAGAGGCTGGATTCCGCTGGAACGATCCTGTGCAAGGTGCATGGTCCAGGCGGCTGAGTCAGCGGGAGGCCGATGCCCTGGCTTTTTCAGTCAAGAAGCTTGATCCGGACGTGTTGCTGGCGTCCTGAGTCGACAGAGGATTTGCTTCAGCAGTTGGAAGTCTCTTCGCTGCTTTCCCCTCAACAGCCGAGCTGTCTTCAGGCTGGTGGTATGGCTGCGTTACCACGCAAAATCCATCGCCGGCGCAAGTCCGCAACTCCCGATGCGGTCCATGGTGATGGGCCACGCATCCGGCTTCAGGCATGGCAGCGCGTTCGCACCTGGGCACGACTGATCCGCGAGGCAGAGCAGCTGTGGCATGTGGACGTGCGAGAGCTGAAACGACTGGGTGCTCTTGAGTTATCCCAGATTCTTGGAGAGATCCCTCCAGCCCACAGGCAGCGGGTGAATCGCTGGCTGAAGGGCTATGCCGCCGCAACCCGCCTCCACTCCCAGGAGGAGCAGGGCGACAAACACCATCCCTCGCGAGGTTAATGAAGTGCTGGTTAAGAACTCAGAAGTAATCATTGCCAGCTCTTAAAGCTTCGCTAACGACTGATCGGCTGATGCCTCGTTAGGAGTGAGTTGCTGACTCAAAGCTTCCAATGGGCCATACCAAGAATGCTCTTCTCGCCGCGTCATTGTTCGCTCGAGGCTCGTCGGAGGCTTCCGTGCCTGCCTGGCTCAAGGGTTCTTGCCTATCCGTGGAGCCGCTCCTGAGATTGCTCGAGCAATAAAAAAGCCCCTCACGCGGAGGAGCTGTCAGTGGGGTTGTTCGGGAAGGAAAATCGGAGCGGCGGGATTTGAAC
>WTHL01000256.1 GCA_011523155.1 Synechococcus sp. PL34863bin_39
TTCCAGCGCCAGGGGCCCTGGTATTTGAGGTTATGGATGGTGAAGACGGTGCTGATCTCAGGGTCCTGATGCATCCAGACCGGAATCATCCCGGTATGCCAGTCATGGCAGTGCAGCACCTGGGGCTTCCAGTGATTCCAGGCGAATTCAGCCGTCGCACTGGCAAAGAAGGTGAAGCGCCAGTCTTCGTCTTCACCGCCATAGATCCGCTCGGGATCGAACACGGGATGGCCCACGAGGTAGATCGGGAGACCGGATCCAGGGTGGCGGGTTTCGTAGACCGCGAACTCGGTGCCCATGGTCTGGGCACGCCAGATCGGTTCAGCGGATATCTCGAGCTGGCTCCACAGACGGCTGTAACCCGGCATGATCAGCCGCACGTCGTGCCCCAGTTCCGCAAGAGCGGGAGGCAACGACCCCACAACGTCTCCCATTCCGCCCACCTTGACCATCGGTGCGCACTCGGCGGCGGCAAACAGCACGCGCATGGTCGATCGAGCTCACAAAAGCGTCGCGACTTTAGATTGAAATTCGGAGAAAACCTGAAACAGGGACTGCTTTTTCAAGGCAAAACAGTCACGGGTGTGCCCACCCGCACCAGGTCGAAGACTTCCTGAACGTTTTCCTCGTAGAGCCGGACACAGCCATGGGACACCGCCCGGCCCACGGTCCAGCGATGGGGGGTGCCATGGAAGCCCGCCACGGTGCAACCTTCGATGTCGAGGTATTTCTCGCCATCCCAACCGTTGCGTCCGGCACAGTCGCGATAGAAGCCGATCCAGCGCGATCCCAGGGGATTCTTGCCGCCGGGGGGAATCTGTTGACCCGTAACAGGATTCGTCCAGACCGGACGGCTCACCTTCTCGAGAACGCGATGGCTGCCTGCGGGCGTTTCCCAACCTTCCGTGCCCACCGCCGCTGGGTAGCGACTGCTGATCGCCCCATCGCGCAGGACGAGCAACTGACGGTGGGTGCGGTCCAGCACCAGCTGAAGGCCCAGCTTGCGGCGGAGCGCATTCGGAACCCGAGCCAGGGAGGCTTCCAGTGAGATCGGGGCGGCCAAGGGCGGGATCGGATCCGCCGGACGGCTGGCACGCGCCTGGCTGGATGCCATTGCAGGCTGAATCAGGAGCGCGGAAGCCGACACAACGGCCGTGGTGAGACGCAGGTTCATGGCGGCGATCCGTGGGGCCAGAGACTCACTCGCATAACTAGCTACGGCAGCCAGGGGGACGCCGAAAAATCAGGATCGCGTTTCTCAAGGAACGCATTGCGCCCTTCCTTGCCCTCCTCCGTTCGATAGAAGAGGTGGGTGGCCTGGCCTGCCAGTTCCTGCAATCCGGCCAGGCCGTCGGTCTCCGCATTGAAGGCGGCCTTGAGACAGCGGATGGCGGTGGGGCTGTGCTGCAACACCTCCCTGGCCCAACGCACCCCTTCAGCCTCAAGCTGATCGAGGGGCACCACCGCATTGACAAGCCCCATCGACAACGCCTCATCAGCGCCGTACCGCCTGCACAGAAACCAGATCTCGCGTGCCTTGCGCTGGCCCACCACCCTGGCGAGGTAGCCAGCACCGAAGCCACCGTCGAAACTGCCAACCCTGGGACCGGTCTGTCCGAACACCGCATTCTCCGCCGCCAGACTGAGGTCACAGAGCAGATGAAGAACCTGGCCACCCCCCATGGCATAGCCGGCAACCAAGGCGATCACCACCTTCGGCAGACTGCGGATCAGGCGCTGCAGGTCGAGAACATTCAGCCTTGGCAGTCCCTCTTCATCGAGATAACCACCGTCGCCGCGAACGCTCTGGTCACCGCCTGCACAGAACGCATAACCACCGTCATCCGCAGGGCCGACACCAGTCAGAAGAACCACCCCGATGCTGCTGTCATCGCGGATGCGCGTAAACGCATCGCAGAGCTCCGCCACCGTGCGGGGCCGGAAGGCGTTTCGGCGGGATGGACGATTGATGGCAACCCTGGCGATGCCATCACCGGAGCAATCCACCAGGATGTCCTGATACTCCCCAAGCGGGTGCCATGCCGTGCCCGGATCACCCGGTAAGACCTGGCGTGGCTGCAGAGCGCTCATCGAGGATCATCCCTGAGTGGAGCCATTGTGCGTGCCTGCAGCTCCGAGCGCAGGGCTCGCCTTCGGTCCGCATCGGCAGAACGATCAGTGCGAACCCTGATCAGGGCCGGGCCGGCCTGGGCCAGGCCCCATTCCAATGCCAACGCCAGATCATCCAGCGCTGCCACCTGCCGACCCGGCACCCCATGGGCGGCAGCCAGAGCGAGGGGGTTGACAGCCTGAGGCATGGCGAAGAGGTCATCGAAGGCCTCAGCGGACATCGCCGGCACCGGCAACTGCTGGAAGATGCCTCCACCAGCGTTATCGATCAACAGCACAAGCAGCGGTGGAGCCTCGGAGGACATTCCTGTGAACAACCAGCCATTGCTGTCGTGGAGAAGCGCGAGATCGCCGGTGATCAACAGCGTGCGGCCCAGCACCGAGGCGAGGCCAAACCCGAGCGACAAGGTTCCGTCAATGCCGGATGCACCACGGAAGCTGAAGCAATGACATGGTGCATCCGGCTGCAGCGCGAAGGCCTGCCAGTCGCGCACCGGACTGCTGGCCGCGAGCATCAACGGCAGATTCTTTGGCAGCAAAGCTGAGAGCGCCTGCATCAGGGCAGGTTCACTGACGGGACCGCTCCCGGGAAGGGATTGCTCAAGCTTGCGAACCAGATCTCGATCCCGCTGCTGCCAGATGCGGCAGAGCTGCTGACTTGGGGACGGTGAAGAGGACGGCTCAGCACAATCGAGCATCAGCTGAGGCCACCGCGCCAGCCCCCCAGACCATTGCTGCGCCTTTTGCAGCGGGTCAAGGGAACGGGGCTCGGATTCCGTGATCAGCAGCTGCGGGCCCGGGCAGTGCCGCAACCAGTGTTCAAGCCGCCGGCTCGCGGGCAACGGGCCGAGTCGCAGCACCTGCAGCTCCTCCCGGGCGATGCCGCTGAGCAATGGAAGGCCGCCGGGAAGCAGAAGATCCCAGCCGCGGACCAGACCCGGCAGATCCATCGGCAGGGCCGCCAGTGGATCGGCGAGAACGGGCCAGCCGCTGCGCTGCTGCCAGAGCAGGAGCGCCTGGACCCAGGCGTCATGCTGATCGGCCAGCCCCCTCCAGGGCCCGGCCACCACAACGCCGGGGCGATCCGGATCCAGACGCAGGGCCGGCGGAGCAAGCGGAGCGATAGGTGGAGACGGTATTGATGCGAAAGACGTATCGGACACTGAAGACGGCCGCTGGCCCCAGTCGCTCCAGAACGTCTGCTGATCAGCCGTCGAAGGGTGCAAGGGCTCTTCGAACGCCAGATTGAGGTGCACGGGTCCTGGACAATCGTGGGCCCAGTCCCAGGCCTCCTTGGCCAGCGCCTGGAGCTCTCGGGGAGTCGCCTGATCGAGACCGTCGTTGGGACCATGGCCCATCCAGCGGCAGACGGGCCTGAGAAACGTCTCCTGATTCACCGTCTGATTCGCCCCGCAGTCCTTCAGGCGCGTCGGGCGATCAGCGGTGAGCAACAGGAGGGGCTGAGAGGACCGATCAGCCTCCACTGCGGCTGGAAGAAGGTTGGCCACCGCCGTGCCGGACGTGGTGATCACGGCGGTGGCTCGCCCGCGTGCTGTGGCTGAGCCGAGAGCCAGAAACGCCGCCGACCGTTCATCGACGGCCGTCGTGAGCCTGATCAGACCGGCTCTTGCCAGACCGCCGGCCGCCAGGGCCAGCGGGGCTGAGCGACTGCCCGGACACAGCACCACCTGAACCATGCCAAGGCGCTGCAGGGTCTCCAACAGAACAGCGGCAGCCTGCAGATTGGCGATCGGGCGATTCACAGGGAAGGACAAGCTCAGGTGTGGTTTGGGCAGTCGCTGCTGATGCGATCCTCGTTGTACACGCAG
>WTHL01000097.1 GCA_011523155.1 Synechococcus sp. PL34863bin_39
CGTAGTAGCCGTTCTCAGGGGTGATGCCGGCGTCCTGGATCTGCTTGAAGAAGGCAACGTTCTGGTCGCCGTTCAGGGTGTTGATGATCACACCGCCATCCGGCAGAGCTTTCTTGATCTTGGCGATGATCGGGGCGACCTCGGTGTTGCCGAGGGGCAGGTAATCCTCACCGACAACCTCGCCACCCAGTGACTTCAGCTGCTCCCTGGTGATGGTGTTCGACGTACGCGGGAAGACGTAGTCAGACCCGACGAGGAAGAAGTCCTTGCCAGCGGCAGGCGACTTCTCGAACATGAACTTGGTGGCTGGCTCCGATTGCTGGTTCGGAGTTGCACCGGTGTAGAAGATGTTGTTGGAGCATTCCTGACCCTCGTACTGAATCGGGTAGTACAGGAAGGCATCCTTCGATTCATAGACAGGCAGCATGGCCTTGCGGCTCGCCGAGGTCCAGCCACCAAAGACGACAGGAACCTCGTCCTGATCAATCAGTTTCTTGGATTTCTCCGCGAAGGTCGGCCAGTCGGATGCGCCGTCTTCAACGATGTATTCGATCTTGTATTTCTTGCCGTCAACCTCAACGCCACCGGCGGCATTGATCTCGTCAATCGCCATCTTCTCGGTGTCCACCAGGGTGGATTCGGAGATGGCCATGGTGCCGGTGAGGGAATGAAGAATTCCGACCGTCACGGTGTCGTCGTACTCGACGTTGGATGCCTGATCACCACCGCCACAGGCAGTGACGGACATGCCGACGGAGGCTGCCGCCAGGCTGATCAGGATGCGCTTCGACAACGGTTGAGACATGGGTGTTGACAGTGGTGACTGCTGCGTTAATCGCCTATGGACAGTCCCAGCCACCCTGGCCCTCGCAAGTATCAGGAATTACCAAACCCGAAGCGCAGGGCGGATCATCCAGCCCCTTGGCCCTGAATCGGTAGCTGTTGCAACAGGAACGCGACCACCTGATCCAGACCTTCGCCGCTGTGGAGGTTGGTGAAGCACCAGGGGCGATCACCACGCATTCGCAGGGTGTCGCGTCGCATTGTCTCCAGGTCTGCACCCACCAGGGGCGCGAGATCGATCTTGTTGATCACCAGAAGATCGGAGCGGGTGATGCCGGGCCCGCCCTTGCGCGGAATTTTGTCGCCGGCGGCGACGTCGATCACATACACACAGAGATCCACCAGCTCAGGGCTGAAGCTGGCCGCCAGGTTGTCGCCACCGCTCTCCACCAACACAAGATCGAGATCGGGGAACTGCGCCTCAAGCTCGGCAACGGCAGCGCGGTTGATCGAACAGTCTTCCCGGATCGCCGTATGGGGACAGCCCCCCGTCTCCACACCACGAATCCGCTCCGGGGCCAGGGCTCCGGCACGGGTGAGGAACTGGGCATCCTCCTGGGTGTAGATGTCATTGGTGACAACAGCCAGCTGCAACTGATCACGCAGTCGGAGGCAGAGAGCCTCAACCAGAGCTGTTTTGCCGGACCCCACCGGGCCGGCCACTCCAAGACGCAGCTTGCTGCCCATCAGCTTCGGAACAAACGGGAATAGAGCTCAGCATGGGCCAGCTGTGCCAGGGATGCGCCCACGCCGGCACTCCAGAGAAGACGAGGGTCCCGACCGGCCAGTTCACGGGCCTGCACCTCAAGCAGCGGCAGGAGCCGCTGCTGCAACACCTGCGCCTGCGTCGGTCCAAGGGGCACCAGGCGCACCGCTGCACTTAATTGATTGGCGACCCATCCATAGAGATAGCCCTCAAGCATCTCCAGCTCAGACACCTGCAGCGACAGTGCCGCCCAGGCCCAGGCCGCCGGCCAGGCGAGGGGAACAGACTCCGGCAGGGGATGGTCCATCTCCGACAGCAATGCCATCAGGGAGCCACCCATCTGCCGCTGCTGGGCACGCATCTCCGCGGCCTCGCGTGTCGCCAGGAGCCAGCCATCGAGATGCAGCAAGCGATCCCGGGCTGCAATGTCGTGGTCCTGCACCCAGCCCCTCAGATGCCGCACCAGCTCAGGGAGCGCAGCCGCTTCAAGACGCACGGCTCCGCGCTGCAGCTCAGAGGTGAGCCACTGTTCCAGACCCGGTGCATCGCTCAGCGCACCGGCCTGAACCAGAACCTCAAGACCTTCCGAGTAGCTGAAGGCCCCCACGGGCAGAGCCGGACTCACCAGCTGCAGCAAGGCCAACCTGCTCATGCGGGCGACGGAGCCTGACCATGCCGGTGGCTGTGGCCGCCTCCATAGGCACCCTCCTCCGGCAGGAAGGGACGCTGGCAGACACTCACCGCCAGACCGCGGCTGCGAAGCATGCCCTCGAGAACGGAATCCTCCTGCAGCAGCAGCTCGTCGTGATGCAACTCCAGGGCAACGTGACGATTGCCGAGGTGATAGGCCGCCTGCAGAAGCTCCAGTGTTGAGCTGGCCTGAACCCGAAGCAGGGATTCCGCCGCGGCCACCACCTCGACCTGCATGGTGCGGCGGCCGTCCATCAGGCGGTCACCGGGCTGGAGAGGCCCCTCCCTCGGCAGCTGCATCAGCACATCCCGGCCGCAGCGGGTGCGACGGCGACCGCGCAGCACCGTGCGCTGATCGGCCGTGAGCGGCAACTGCAGGCAGACCTCCTCGCTGGCCTCAGGGCAGGACGCGACATCGAGGCGATGCTCCAGCACGATCACAGGTTCCGCCAAGCACACCCTCGCCGAGAGCTTCAGCCTGCCCAGCCGACAGGCTGCGTTTGGTGCGCATTGCTACAGAGTGATCGCCCTGACACCCTCGAGCGTGGTGCCATGCAACGCCTCGATCCATGGCATGGCCAATGCCAGCTCCGGTTCGCCCGGAGCGACGAACGCACCCGTCATCAGGGGGGATGCACCGCGCCCTTCAAGTTGCTGCGAGCCGAGGGCGGCGATGACGGCCGCTGCGAACTGCCACTGCTGCACACCGCCGGGGGGCTGGTGGGCGGCGACCTGCTCAGCATCAATCTTGAGCTCGAGGCCGGCAGCCGCAGCCTGATCACCAGCGTCGCCGCCCAGAAGGTGTACGGCTCCATCGGACGCAGCCGCCTGAATCCCGAGGGGATCTGGGCACAGCAACAGGTGACCTGCAGGCTCGGCAGCGGCAGTGATCTCGAGTGGCTGCCCCAGGAGCTGGTGCTCTATGCCAACGCCCTCTATCACCAGCACCTCAGCGTGCAGCTGCCGATGGATGCATCGTTTCTGAGTGCGGAGATCGTGCGCCTGGGCCGCACGGCGGCTGGAGAAGACCTGCAGCAGGGCAGCTGGCGCTCGGAGCTCAGCATCGAGAGGGTGAACGAACAGTCCTCGAAGCCGGGTCGGTGGGAATTCGTGGACCGGCTGGAACTGGGGGGACCCAGCCTCAACGATCTGCATGGCCTTCACCGCCAACCCGTGTTCGGCTCCCTGGTCTGGGCGGCGCCGATGCCGATGACGCGCACCACCCTCAACGACCTGATCGATGGAGCCCGGGGCGATCGCGAAGGCCTGGAAGGAACGCTCCGCTGCAGCGCCCTCGACCAGGGCTTTGTGGCCCGGTATGCCGGCCCGTCGAGCCGGGATGCCCGCTTCTGGTTCAGCCGCATCTGGCGACGGACCCGTGGTCTCAGGGCCCTGCACGATCCCCGGATTCCACGGGTCTGGCCCCTGCAGGAACAGCCTTTGACGCCATCAGTGTTCAGAGCGAACTCTGCGCCGCCCGCCACGGCGACACACTGACAGTGACCGAGGGTTTCCATGCATCTCAGTCCCCAGGAAAAGGACAAACTCCTGATCGTGACCGCGGCTCTGCTGGCGGAGCGTCGTCTGAACCGCGGCCTCAGGCTCAATCACCCCGAAGCGGTGGCCTGGCTCAGTTTTCTGGTGCTCGAAGGTGCCCGTGACGGCAAGAGCGTGGCCGAGCTGATGCAGGAGGGCACCACCTGGCTGC
>WTHL01000317.1 GCA_011523155.1 Synechococcus sp. PL34863bin_39
CCGACCCTCTGATCCGTAGTCAGATGCTCTAATCCGCTGAGCTACAAGCGCTTGTGCCTGACTATCTGACCTCATCGAGGGACCCCACGTCAACCATCGGGCCTGTGCGACGCCACAATCGAAGCACTGCTCACTGAACAGGCACTGCCCCGATGCCCATTCGCTGGTACGGCCCGGCCAATCCCGAGGATCCGATCTATCGGCACTTCAACCGGATCGTGAATCTCACGCTTCACGCCGGTGTGTTCGCCGCCGTGAACAGCGGGCTCTGGTTCGTTCAGGGGATGCGGCACCCCTGGACGCACCTGGCCTGGCTCACCGAGGCCTGGCTGGTGCTCTGGATCATCCAGCTGCTCAGCGTTCTGGTGCAGAGGCCCACGGAAGCGGAACGCTCAGAGGCACCAACCCCATCCACCCAGAAATGACCATGAGCATCGATGCGTCCGAGCTGCGCGAGCTGACCGCCGCTCTTGGGGATCGGTTGTTTCTGCAGGTCGCCGGCTGGCACCTCTACCTCGGCGATGCCGGCCTTGCCGAAGCCCTGGCGATCGAATGCAGTGCCAGGCTGGATCAGGGGAGCGCGATTGCGGCGCGCCAGGCGCTGGAAACACTTCAAGTGCCGATTGGAGGCGGCAGCGGCAAGCTGCCAATGGCCCGACTGATGCCAGCGGGTCAACTTCGTGATCTTGAAGAGATTCTCGACGAGCACTCCCGATAAGGTTGCAACAACTCGGGAGTGCCCGTGCTGATCATCGAGGTCACCAATGCCCGTCAGGTGGTGCGTCAGCGCATCGGCAAACTCGGCGAACGCCTGATCGGCAAGGTTGTGGACGCCGAAGCCCAGGTGGAGAAGGCCTTGATCCAGGAGATGGAAACGGCGTTCAAGGAGTTCGGAATCGAGGCCCGAATCCTGTCGGTGCAGGGTCCCCAGGTGGTGGGCCGCCAGCAGCTGGAATTACCGATTCAGGTCAGGGAGGAGCGCAACGTCGTGCTCAGCGACGACTGAACCGCCGGGTCAGGGAGCCGGCGATCTGGCCGATCTCATCAACACCGAGCACTGAACCCATGCCGGTGTACACGAGAAGCCCAGCAGCGGCTGAGAGGCCAACCTGCAACAACAGCCCGAAAGAGCTCGGAGGCCAGGACACTGCGTTGCTCAAAAGCCAGGCGGCACAGCCGGCCAGGAACGCCGCCAGGCAGAGACGGACGCCGTCCATGGCCCAATGCTTCAACGGCAGCCCGCGCAAGCGTTGTTGCAGACAGAGCAGTAAGACGACGCAGCTGATCACGTTGATCGCCACCGTGGCCAGCACCAGGCCTGGGGCACCGAGATTGAAGGGCAACTGAGTGCCCCAGGGCGTTGGTCCCCCCACCAAGGCCCAGTCGAAGAGCACATTGAGACCGATCCCCGCGATCGAGAGGCGAAACGGTGTCGTGGCGTCACCCAGGGCATAGAAGACACGCACGAGAACATCGCGAGCCAGATAGGCCGGCATCCCGACTCCGTAGGCCATCAGCAGACCGGTGACCAGCTGAACGGCGCCCTGATCAAAGGCACCACGGGCGTAGATCAAGGCCACGATGGGAGCACCGAGCACCACAAAGAGCACACCCAGAGGCAGCATGCTGCCTGTGGAGAGCACAAGTCCCTGGCGAATTCGAGCGATCAGCGCGTCACGGTCAGCAGGGGCCGTCAGCCTTGCGAAGGTGGGCAATAGAGGCACCAGCAGCGCGTTGGAGATCAGACCAAGTGGTGTCTGTACAAGGAGATTGGCGTAACCCAGGCCGGCGGCAGCGCCGAGGATTCCCGAGGCGAAGAACAGATCCGTGAAGACATTGATCTGAAGCATTCCTGAGGAGAGCGTGGCTGGACCCATCACCCGCCACACCTCCCTCACTCCGGGATGGCGCCAGTCCCAGACCAGCTGCGGACGGATCAAACGCTGTCGAACCAGCGCAGGCAACTGCAGCAGCCACTGCAACAAAGCCCCAACCAGCGTTGCCAAAGCCAGCACGACCCCACCACGGATCGCGAACTCGGGACGGGCAACGGAGTCGCCAAGCTGCCACCAGAGCAGACCGACGCCGATGATCAGGGACACGCTCGACATCAGCGGCGAAATCGCCGGAATCCAGAACTCGTCAGCAGCATTGAGGGAACCGAATCCCAGCCCGATCAGACCGGCGAGCAGAGCCATGGGGGCCATGACCTGCAACTGAATCACCGCGTTCTGATGCAGGTCCGGCGCAAGCCCTGGGCCCACCAGGGTGATCAGGGGATCAGCGGCGACCACCAACGCCAGGGTGACCAGCAACAACAGAGCACTCACAGTGGTGTTGAGGGCCGCGAGGATATGGGCCCCCTCCTCACGGGGACGACGACTGAGCACGCTCACCATCGCGCTGTGAAACGGGCCGTTGATTCCACCGAGAAGAATCAGCAGGAATCCGGGCAGCACATAGGCGTAGTTGTAAGCGTCGTAGGCCGCACCGACGCCGAAGGCAGCCGCAATCACAAGCTGACGGACGAGCCCTCCCGCCTTGCTGAGCAAGGTGCCGTAGGTCACCACCAGGGCAATGCGCTTGAGAGATCGGGCCATCGCGGCATTCTTGTCCGCATCGGAGCCGCTGGACGCACCTGGGGGCCACCATGACCACCAACCCTGATCCGTCCGCAGCTCCATTGATGCCTGGCTCTCCCCTGCTCCAGTTCGAACCGCTGCATGAAGGTGTGCTGATCAAGCGCTACAAGCGCTTTCTCGCTGATGTGCGCTTGAACGACGGCAGCGAGGTGACCGTCCATTGCGCCAATACCGGTCCGATGACCGGCGTGCTCATCCCGGGTCAGCGGGTGCGCCTCCGCTATGCCCCGTCCCCCAAGCGCAAACTCGCCTGGACCTGGGAACAGGCTGAAGTTCCCGGCAGCGACGGTTCGCTGTGCTGGGTCGGTGTCAACACGGCGCTTCCCAATCGCTTGATCCGATCAGCCATCGAAGCCGGATGCCTGACCACGGAACTCGGGCCGATCGCCTCCATCCGCGCTGAGGTGCCCTACGGCAGGAACAAACGAAGCCGCATCGACCTGCTGCTCCAACCCTCGGACGGTGCCGAGGATCCTCGTCCGATCTATGTGGAGGTCAAAAACACCACGTGGACCGAGGGCTCATTGGCGCTGTTCCCCGATACGGTCACCGAACGGGGGCAGAAGCACCTGCAGGAACTGATGGATGTCGTACCAGAGGCCAGAGCAGTGCTGGTGCCCTGCCTGAGCCGACCGGATGTGACGGCGTTTGCACCTGGCGACAGCGCTGATCCTCGTTACGGAGAGCTGTTTCGTCAGGCCCTGGATGCCGGCGTCGAGGTGCTGCCCTGCAGCTTCACGTTTCAGGCTGACCAGGTGTGCTGGACCGGCCTGCGCGCTGTGAAACGAAGTCAGTGAACCCATCAGCGAATCAACCAGCCCTTAACAAAACGAATCAGAAACGCGCTCCCCTGATCGCCGTTTTTGTAGCAAGCGCAACATGGAAAAGGTGCTCTGACGAGCACTTTGGATTGCGGCAGTGGGATTCCCACTGATTTGCAGCCCTGCTTTTCATTTATGACAACTGCTCTGCACCCGCCATCCAGGCGGAGCAAGCGGCTTCAGGAAGCAAGTCTTCTTGAAGGTCCGATGCTTCTCCTCCGCAGCATTCGCGGATTCAGTTCCGACCGCTCACGCCTCTGGCTCGCCACTGTTCCTGTGGCGCTGTTCGGCCTCGGCATCTTCAACCTTTCGGCTCACGCAGCCGGGATGCCTGAGCTGAACGCAGCTTTTCTGGCCCACAACCTCTGGTTGCTGGTGGCAACCAACCTGGTGATCTTCATGAACGCCGGCTTCGCGATGGTCGCAGCCGGTACCTGTCGTCTGAAGATCGTCGTCAACATCCTTGCTAAGAACCTGTTTGTT
>WTHL01000327.1 GCA_011523155.1 Synechococcus sp. PL34863bin_39
GGTTACGCAACACGGCCAGGCCGTCGACCGGCGGGAGCTCGGATGGCTCAGCGGCGGCCGACGGCGCGATGGCGGCCGGGGCCTCTGGGTCTACGGCCGCGGGTGCGGTTGGGACGGCGTCAGCGGCGACGCGAATGGCGGCATCCACATCGGCAAGGGCCAGCCCGGCCTGCACCAACTTCTGACGCAAGGCCAGCAGGGACTCCGGCGGCACCAGCGTGGGCACCGCCTCCAGCAGCAGGGCCACCATCGGGCCGTAGGTCTCCACCAACTGGTCGTGGAAGGCGGCCTTGCTGATCAGCGGGACCGGATCAACCCCCAGCGGGGGCAACGATGCCGGAGACGGAGGCACCTGGGCGTCCAGCGGCGATGCCGCTGACGCTGATGAGCCGGCGGAGCCGGCAGGGCTGAAGGCAGCCGGCTGATCAAGCAACTGCAGGGCGTCGGAGGCGCGCTGCACCCTCCGGGCAGGCTGGTCTTCCAGCAGAGGGGCCAACCAGTGCTGCACCTCCGGGTCGAGGCTGTCCAGCGTCCAGCGGGCGAGGGTTTCGTCGTACAGCTGGGAGGGGTCCTGGCCGGTATGGAGCAGCAGGGCAGACACGCCGAGGGCGTAGAGATCGGTGGAGGGGGTGATCCGCCCGAAGCGAACCCGCTCCGGCGCGGTGAAGTACGGGCGGCCTCGCTCCGACAGGCTCTGAGATGACGTCTCAAGAGAAGGGCGCTCGACTTCCGTGCGTGCTTTCAGCAGGGAGAAGTCCACCAGAAAGGGGGCGCGGTCACTGTCGGGACTGATCAGGTTGGCGGGATGAATGTCGCCATGCACCAGACCAGCGGCATGGACCACCTCAAGCACCTGCAGCACCTGACGCAGCAGGGTGGCCAGCTGTTGCTTGCGTCGCAGCAGATCCAGGGAGCCCTGCATCGACGGACCGGCGATGTGCTCCTGGATGAAACAGAAGATGCCGCTTTGGGCATACACATCAACCACCCGAGGAATCCTGGGGTGGCGAAGACGGTCCAACCGGGCAGCTTCCACCCGCAGGGTGTGCTCGAGCTCGGCGTCCGCGGGAATCAGTTTGAGCACGACCTGTCGGTCGCGCTGCCGCTCCTGCAGGAGCAGGGTGTTGCGGGTGGAGGCGCGGCTGAGGGTCCGGACCACCGAGTAGGGCGTGTCCTTGAGCAGGGCATCAACATTGATGCCTCCCGCCTGCGAGGCTTCCCCGAAACGCAGCAGCTCTTCAGCACCGAGGCTGTAGAGATCCATCCGCTCCGGCAACCCCTTGAGCTCCACAGCGCCCATGCCATGGGCCAGCTGACGGAAGCGGGGGTCGATCAGGTCGTAGGTGGAGCGGGTGAAGGCCACACCGTTCGGCGGGCTGACGGTCTGCAGGCGCGACGCCAGGTGGACGCCCTGGCCGATGATGTCATCGCCATCGGCGTAGATCTCGCCGGTGTGGAGCCCGAAGCGGTGGGTCAACGACTGACGGCCGCGCTGACGCAGGGCCTGCACCGCCGCCTGGATGAACCGCAGGGCCTGGGTCGGCGCATCGAAGGTGACCAGCAGGCCGTCGCCCAGGGATTTCACCAGCTGGCCGCCGTAGATCTGCACCTGATCACGGATCAGATGCAGATCCTCCTTGATCCTCTGGATGGCGATCAGCTCATCGGCGAAGATCTTCAGCGATGAGTCGACAACGTCGCTGAAGACGATGGCGCGCAACTGACGGGCCTGCTCCGGCATCAGCGGCTGCCTCCCCGGTCGGCGGCAAGCCCCGTCCTGGCGCCGAACACCCGATAGGGACGTCCGGCGAGCGGCAGTGACCAACCCTCCACGGCCGCCACGATGCCGCGAAGCTCCGTCATCGCGACGGGCGACGGAATCACACCGCTGGCGTAGCCCAGCGACGGCGGCAACTGGGTGACGTTCTGATCGAGTTGGCTCAGGAAGGGTTGGTGATCGGCCTTGAGCAGCGACTGGCTGAAGGCGAGGGCACCCATCGGAATCGACCGGGCATCTTCATGCAGCACGCGCAGGCCTGGATCGTGGAGGGGAATCGCACCATCCCAGGCGATCACATCCACCCGGCCGCTGGCGAGCATCTCGCGCAGTTCGGCGTAGCTCAGGGCGTACTGCACGGACGCAAACCGCAGTCCATGGAGATTGAACAGGGGCAGATAGAAGCCCGTGAGGGACCCACGGGGCAGCAGTCCCAGCCGCTTGCCGGCCAGATCCGCCCGATGGCGCAGCGGACTGCCGGCGCGCACCAGGAGCTGGGATCGGGAATTGGTGCGGCGGCCCAACTGCCGCACCAGGCCATAGCCACCCCCCTGCTCGAGCGCCAGAGCCCCCAGGCCCGGGGGCAGGAAGGCCATGTCCCAGTCGCCGGTGCTCAGACGCAGTCGCGCCTGCTCCGGGCTGAGGACCGGCTCCAGCTGCACCTCGCAACGGCTGGCGACCGTCAACAGCTCCCGCAGCTGGAACTGCTCGGGTGCGGTGAGCATCGCGCCCACCGCCTCGGCATCCGCCCCATCGGCGCCGACCACGCCAACCGACAGACGCCCCCCCTCACGGCAGAGGGCGACGTCCGGGAACGACTGTCCTGCACAGGCGGCGAGGAACAGCAGCGGCAGCAGCGGCAGCCTGCGGTTCATTCTCCCTGGCCGTTCCGGTCCTTGAGCATCTGCATCGAGATCGCCAGACTTTGCTTCATCCGCTCGAAACTTCGTGCCAGCAGGCCGATCTCATCACGGCGGTCACGCTCCTCGAAGTCGACCGTGACCGGCGTCACACTCGCCTCCTCAGCCTTGCGGCTGATGGCGCGCATCGGCTTGAGAATCAGCTGACCGAGCACGGCATTGGTGATCAGCCCCACCACCGCAAACGCCGCCACCATCAACAGCGCGGTGGCGATCAGGGAGCGGTCCTTGGCGGCGAACACCGCCTTCTGGGGCACGGTGACGATCTGGGCACCGACAACCTCATTGAGCTGCCAGCCGAAACCGCTGCTGTCGCCATAGGCCAGCAGCTGACTGCGGGGGGCACGGTCGGGCGTGGAGTGGCAGACCAGGCAGCTCTCCTTCGACACCGTGATCGGCTGCGCAACGTAATGCACCACCCCGAGCGGCGTCGCCTTGCTGCCGGACTGGCGCTTGAGCGATGGATCGCTGCGGAAGGCCTCAATGACGCCTGTTTCAAAGGAGTCGGCCTTGTCGCGCAGGTTGGTGGGATTCAGCGCCGCTTCGCGGTAGGAGTACTCGCGGTAGCCGGCCTCGTCCTTGAGGAATCCCGCCACCGTCTGGGCGGAATAGCTGGGCACCGCTTCCGGCCGGAACAGGCCGGCACCCTCGTTGAGGGGAGCCACCACCGGGCTGACCCGCTTGCTGGTGTAGGCCCGCACCGACAGCATCGCGTCCATGAAGAACGCGGCTCGCTGATCGATCAGCTCCCTGGCCTGCCATCCGAAGAGCAGGTTCAGCAGCAGTACCGCCACCAGGATCGACAGCGTCAGGATCGCCGTGAGCGTGATCGCGAGCTGCTGGCGCAGGGGGCGCCTCCCCGGCTTGGGGAACAAGGCCTTATGCAGGGGCATGAACCCACCTAAGAGGACTCTTACTCAGAATCTATTAAGGCAGAGCTCACTTGACTCAGCCAGTCAGGCCCTCGATACGCCGGAAGGCCTCCCAGAAGCGCTGCATCTGCGCGGTGGTGCCGACGCTGACCCGCAGCGACCCATCGATCTGGGGCTTGCCCACCATGGAGCGCACGAGGATTCCGGCCGCCCTCAGCTCCGCCTCCACCGCGGCCGCAGCGCGGACCGGCCAGATCAGGAGATAGTTGCCGCCCTCCACATGGACACGCACACCAAACCGTGCCATCACCGTGACGAGCCAGTTACGCGCACGTAACACCTCCGCCACATAGCTGTCGGTATAGGCCTGATCCTGC
>WTHL01000336.1 GCA_011523155.1 Synechococcus sp. PL34863bin_39
CACCCCGCTGGAGGCCACGCTCTCCTCGACCCCTGAGCCATTGCTGACCATCACCCCAGAGCCCAGCCCCGAGCCGGTGGGAGGCATGGCGTTGACCGAGTCCGATGCAGCGTCATCGCCAGCGGCCAACGCGTATGCTCCTGACCAGGAGCCCCGTCGTCGTCGCCGTCGTTCGTCTGCTGCCGTTGTCGACTGATCTCCCGCCCGCGTCGTCAACTGTCGAAGTGGGCATTGACGAAGTGGGCCGCGGCTGCTGGTTCGGTCCTGTCTTCGCAGGCGTGGTCGTGTTGTCGGAAGAGGCGGCGGTCTCCCTGCGGGCCGAGGGACTGACCGACAGCAAAGCGTTGACGCCCCGTCGCCGTTCCCGCCTGGTTCCCTTGATCACACAGGCTGCCCATGCCTGGGCCCTGGGGCAGGCGTCAGCAGAGGAGATCGATCGCCACGGTATTCGCCATGCCACAGAGCTCGCCATGCTGCGGTCGCTGCAACGGCTACCGCAGCGTCCCGATCTCGTGCTGGTGGATGGGGTGCTGCCGCTGCGCCTCTGGCCCCATCCGCAGCAAACCCTGGTGCGGGGTGACAGCCACAGTGCTGCAATCGCCGCTGCAAGTGTGCTGGCCAAGGAGGCTCGCGATGCACTGATCAGGCGCCTTGCGTTGCGTTTCCCTGCCTACGGACTTGAGCGCCATGCCGGCTATGGCACAGCAGTTCATCGCCAGGCTGTGCTGCAACGGGGCCCCACCCCGCTGCATCGACGGACATTTCTGAGGAAGGTGTTGTCACCGCCACAAGGTGGCTAAGTGGCGGGATTCAGCGCGCACCAGTCGTGAAAATCGGCGACGAGCTGGCGTCCGACCCGTCCCTTGATGGTGAGCAGAATGCCGTTGAGGATGGATTCTCCAGTGCTTTCCAGCACCTTGCGTGGAATCAGGCGCAGCAGTGGCGGTTGACTCACGCTGACCCCCAGAGTGGCCAGACCCTCCAGTCCCGTGCTGCTGGCCTCCAGCACGGACTCAAGACTGAGCTTGAAGTCGTCGACCATGCCGAGGCCTTCAAGCTGGGCATCCACCGCGCGCATCACAAGGGTCGGACCGTCGCGGACCACGCTGAGCGTCACCACCGGTTTCACCCGGAGCTGAAACACCTGAATCGTGGTCACGGTGTAGCGGTACTGGCCGGGACCGAGGCGTTCAAGTTGATCGGCATCGAGCAACGCCTTCACCACCCGCTCTTCCTGGTTCAGGTAGGCAGGGAGACGGTCCATCTGGGACTCCACGGCCAGATTCAGGGTCTGGCTGGCACTGAAAGCCAGAAGCATGAGCGTTGGCCGACGCGGCATGATCCTATCGAGTGTGTATTCGCCTGACGATGCCTGTCTCTGTGGCATTTCTCGGTCCCCACGGCACCTATGGGGAGCGGGCCACCAGGGCACTGATGCAGCTGGAAGGCCTCAACGCCGCCGAACTGCTGCCGTGTGTGAGCCTGCGATCTGTGGTGGAGCATGTGGCAGACGGGCGATGTGATGCGGCTGTGGTTCCCGTCGAGAACTCGGTTGAAGGCGGGGTGACGGCCAGCCTCGATGCCCTGTGGTCGAATCCCGAGATCTGCATTCGGCGGGCCGTGGTGCTTCCGATCCGTCATGCCCTGCTCAGCAGCGGCACCCTGCAGGAAATCTCCGAGGTGCTCTCCCATCCCCAGGCCCTGGCGCAGTGCAGTGGCTGGCTGGCCTCCCATCTCCCCAATGCGCTGCAGCTGGCTACAACGTCGACGGCGGAGGCGGCCAGGATGGTGAAAGGCAGTCGCTTCCGTGCGGCGATCGCCAGCCGTTCCCTGCAGAACGACGACGATCTTGAGGCCCTCGCCTATCCAATCAATGATGCTTCCGGAAACTGCACCCGCTTTCTGCTGTTGCAACGCGGTGAGCGGCGAACCGAGGGCGATGTCGCGAGCCTGGCCTTCTCACTGCATCGCAACGCCCCGGGTGCCTTGCTGGAGGCCCTGGCGGCGGTGGCCGACCTTGGCCTCAACATGAGCCGGATCGAATCACGCCCCTCCAAGCGTGAGCTCGGTGAGTACGTGTTTTTCCTGGATGTGGACCTGCCCTCGGGTGGGGGCGCGCTGTTGCAGCAACTCACGGAGCGTCTCGCACCCCTGTGCGAGCACCTGGCCCAGTTCGGTGCCTACCCGAGTTCTGAGTTGCCGGAAGACTGAGGCGTTCCGAGGGGACGAAGTTGGTCGGGTGTCGTCTGATCCCAGGCTTCGAACGGCTGGTTGATCCAGGGATTGTGGGGTAGTTCCACGGCCAGGAAATCAGGGGTGATGCAACTGTGTGCCTTGCACCAGAGCACGGCAGTGATGACCGCAGCCGGCTCGAGAGTGTCAATCAGCCACCGTCGGGAAGCCTCCAGGGTTGCCCCGCTGTCTGCCAGATCATCCACGAGCAGGAGTCTTGGCCCCAGCTCCGGGCAGGTGTGTGCCAATTGATGGCCCAGGACCAGTTCCCCCTGGGTTCGCTCCTGATCGCCGCCATAGCTGCTGGCCGCCATCACGACCAGCGGGCGCTGAAAAAGGCGTGACAGGGCATCGCCCAGACGAAGACCACCGCGCGACAGCGCCACGATCTGATCAAACGGGGCCTGCGCATTGTGCAGCTGCAGTGCCAGATGTTCGATCAGTCGGTGGTAGTCCTCCCAGCTCACCGTCAGCTCGTTGGTTTCCTGCTCTATGGCTGGCGCCGGATCGCGTCGCGATCGGTCTGTGGATGGGGCCCTCATCCCGCCGATGATCGGGAGGTCCGAAACACGCCGAACTGCATCAGACCCGTGGCAAAGGCCCAGTGCATCAACAGCAGCGTCGGTGTTTCCCGCAGGCCCTGAAGCACTGCAGACGGTCCCAGGCTCAGCACGGCGCCAGGACGGCGAACGCCCTCAGCGATCGAGTCGATCCAGGATGGCAGGGTGGCACGGGTCCAGTCGCCCACTTCGATGACTCCGCGCCGGTGGACGCTGGATTCAAGGTTTCGGTGAAACCCCTTGATGCTTGCGAATTCGGGGTGGGCCCACTGGGTCAGCAGCTGATGCATCACCCAGCGTTCCGGCCGGTTCATGGCGCCATCGCTTGGATCACGCCGGTTCCAGTCCGCCACGGCAAGGGTCCCGCCCGGTTTCAGCACCCGCAGGAGTTCGTCGGCGTAGCGCTGCTTGTCGGGCATGTGCGGTCCTGCCTCCACACTCCAGACGGCATCGAAGCTCTGATCATCCAGTTGGAGATCGAGGGCGTCCATCACGGCGAACCGGCAGTTCAGCTCCTGGGGTGTGAGAGCGCTGGCCCGCGCCACCTGGGAGGGGCTGATGCTGATTCCCACCACTTCGAATCCGTAATCGCGGGCCAGGATCCGGGCACTGCCGCCGATTCCGCAACCGACATCAAGAACCCTGGATCCGGCAGGAAGCGTGTCCAGTCCACTCCAGTGGACCAGAGCATGAACAAAATCAGCTTTGGCGTCGCGGAAATCGCGTCGCCTCGGTGGATCGCCGTAATGGCCGAGATGAACGTGCTCTCCCCAGAGGTTCTCCAGCAACCTGTCGTCCGTCCATGCGTCGTAGGCGGCAGCGACGCTGGCACTGGAGTGATACGCACGGTTGCGCCGGGACCACAGCAGGCCAACAGTGACTATCGCCACCGCAAGGGCAACGGCGAGGACGAGACCAACCGACACACTCATCCGTCGACGTTGGCCAAGGTGTCACGAAGCACGGTGCGAGCGGCCAGTTGCCGTCGCGTCTCGTCGAGCATGTCGTATTCCAGGGTGAGGCGTTCGTGGGTGTTCGTCAGCTCCAGCAGGGCCTGCTGCTGTTCGGCGACGGGACCTCCCAGATGGGCGCCGATCCAGAACGACAGTTCACGCGGAAGATCGGGGAGGTCATCAGGCAGCGAG
>WTHL01000212.1 GCA_011523155.1 Synechococcus sp. PL34863bin_39
ACCCACGACTCCTTACTCAACAACTGACAACGATCAGTCAGCTCAGCCGCAGCCTTCCCTCCAATCTCCGCACTCAGCCCGGTGGCAGCATCGATCTCAGCGATCCACGCAAACCGGAATTGCTGCTTCCCGAGCCTTCCAAGTCCAAGCAAGCCAACAAGAACCAGCCGAAAACAAGCGAACCCTGACGCTGTGTTGCGGATTCCTGAGGAATCCACAAGTCTGTCCCAAATCAAAGGCGGTGATCTCCCGCAACGACATAATGCAGCCACAGCTCAACGGCAAGGCCACAACAATGGAGATGCCCCCTCAGCAATCAGCAAGTCCTGAAGTCAGCGGCATTCTTCCCAGTCAGTCAGCTCGCATCGAGGTCATCGGCGTTGGCGGCGGTGGCAGCAATGCGGTCAACCGCATGATTCAGAGCGATCTCGAAGGGGTTGGCTACAGCGTCCTCAACACCGATGCCCAGGCTCTGCTTCAGTCCGCCTCCCAGAACAGGGTTCAGCTGGGACAGACCCTGACCAGAGGGCTTGGAGCTGGTGGCAACCCCAGCATCGGTCAGAAAGCCGCCGAGGAATCCAGAGCTGATCTACAGCAGGCTCTGCAGGGAACCGATCTTGTGTTCATTGCCGCGGGCATGGGAGGGGGCACAGGGACAGGCGCCGCTCCTGTGGTGGCGGAAGTGGCCAAGGAAAGCGGAGCTCTCACCGTTGGCATCGTCACGAAGCCCTTCAGCTTCGAAGGACGCCGCCGCATGCGTCAGGCCGATGAGGGGATTGCCCGTCTTGCCGAGCACGTTGACACCTTGATTGTGATCCCGAACGATCGCCTCCGAGATGCCATCGGCGGGGCACCGCTTCAGGAGGCGTTCCGCAGCGCCGACGACGTGCTTCGCATGGGCGTCAAGGGAATCAGCGACATCATCACCTGTCCTGGGCTGGTCAACGTTGACTTCGCTGACGTGCGATCCGTGATGACCGAAGCAGGCACCGCGCTGCTGGGGATTGGCGTCGGCTCCGGCCGCTCAAGGGCGATCGAAGCGGCGCAGAGCGCGATCAACAGCCCCCTGCTTGAAGCAGCCCGCATTGATGGCGCCAAAGGCTGTGTGATCAACATCAGCGGTGGACGCGACATGACGCTCGAAGACATGACGTCGGCGTCCGAGGTGATCTACGACGTGGTCGATCCAGAGGCGAACATCATTGTTGGCGCAGTGGTTGACGAACGTTTGGAGGGGGAGATTCACGTCACGGTGATTGCAACCGGCTTCGAGAACGGCCAGCCCTATCTCAGCGAGCGGCCCGCCAGTCGCCCGAGTGGGCTGTCCTTCTCCGCTCCTGAAAGCAGTGAAACAGGGGCAAGAATCCCCGAATTCCTGCGGCAGCGCCAGTTGCGTTCGGATGCCTCCGAGAGCTGAGGCAACTTCGAGTCCACAAAAAAGCCCGGCTTCAGCCGGGCTTTTTTAGGAGAGATAAGAAATTTGGTGACCCGGAGTCCACGCCTGCCTGAAGCATCCCGTGTGGCTGCTACCTTCCGGTCCTGACCAGGTTTGGGCGTTCAGACCGCATAGGTCCGAGTCGGTCTGATGTTAGCAATGGACCTCCGCAAGCCTGGAGGGGCGCATGCGTCCTGGGGATCTCATCCGTTTCAAGCAAGCTGGCCGGGTCATCACCGTGCTCACAGCATGGGACAGCCTGTCGGCATCCCTCGTCCAGACCGCAGGCGCCGATGTCGTTCTCGTTGGCGATTCGCTGGCCATGGTGGTCCTCGGCCACAGCACGACGCTGCCCGTCACCCTGGACCAGATGGTGTTGCACAGTCAGGCGGTCTGTCGCGGTTTCTCGGGTGCATCGAGCCAGCAGCCCATGGTCGTGGTCGACCTGCCGTTTCTCAGTTACCAGTGCGGGCCTGACCGGGCAGTTGCAGCGGCCGGGCGACTGCTCAAGGAATCGGATGCCGCAGCCGTCAAACTCGAGGGCGCGGAGCCGGAGGTGGTTGGCGTCATCGACAGACTGGTGCGCATGGGCATCCCCGTGATGGGTCATCTGGGTCTGACTCCCCAGGCGGTGCATCGCCTGGGCTACAGGCGCCAGGCCCAGGACCCGCAGAGCCAGGACAAGCTCAAACGTCAGGCTGTGGAACTCGAGAAGGCTGGATGCTTCTCCCTGGTCCTTGAGCATGTTCCTGCTGACGTCGCACAGGAGCTCAGCACACAGCTGAGTATCCCCGTGATTGGAATCGGAGCCGGCGATGGATGCGATGGCCAGGTGCGCGTGACAGCGGATCTTCTTGGCCTCACCCCCCAGCAGCCCCCGTTCAGTCCGGCGTTGATCCCGGGACGTCAGCTCTGCGTCGATGCCCTCAGGGGCTGGATCGCACAGCAACGTGATCGGGAAGCTCATCCCACCAGCTCACCACCTCCACCAGCACCTGGTTGCTGAGGGCCATGCCTTCCGGATCCGTCAGACGCCAGCGGCCCTGCTCATGAATCAGCCAGCCGCGCTCACAGGCGCTTCGCCAGCGCGCAGTGAGCAGAGGCAGGTAGCGATCACAGACGGCGTCTGTCCAACCGCAGGCCTCGGCCTGTTGCCTGAGGTCGACACCTTCACGGCGACGCAGGCCGACCAAGAGCCTGTCGTCGAGGGGAAGTGACTTGGCGGACTCCGCTCGAAGCGAGGGATCGAGACCAACCAACTGCGTCTCAAGCCAGTTGGCGTAGGACTCACGGGTTCGAGGGCGTGCCAACCGCTCTCCCCAGGGAGCGCTGGTCGCTCCCATGCCAAACCCCCACCAGCCGCTCCCGCTCCAGTACACGCGGTTGTGGCGCGACGCATGACCAGGCAGGGCGTAGTTGGAGATCTCGTAGCGACAGAAACCAGCCCGGGAAAGACGGTCACTGGTCAGTGCCATCAGCTCAACCGCCAGGTCGTCGTCGGGCAGAGACAGCTCACCCCGTGCCTGACGCCAGGCGAAGACCGTACCCACCTCGACGGCCAGGTCATAGATGGAGAGGTGGGGCGCAGCCACCATCAGGCCCTGCTCAAGCTGATCCCGCCAGCCCTCGAGGTTCTGGTTGGGAAGATTGCGAATCAGATCCAGACTCCAGCTTCGCAACGAACCAGCCTTCGAAGCCTGATCCAGCCATTGGCAACACTGGATCAGGTCGGTTCGGCGATGGCGGCGACCCAGCCTCTCGAGTACCGCATCATCAAAACTCTGGCCACCAAGGCTGACCCTGTTCACGCCATGGGACAGCAGAGCATCGAGATCGGATTGATCAAAACTGGCCGGATCCATCTCAAGCGTGACCTCCGCCCCCGACTGAAAACCGAAACGATCACGCAGGGCCTCCAGCACGACGCCGATCTGCTTCGGCGTCAACAGTGAGGGGGTGCCTCCGCCGATGTACACCGTGGCAAGAGGAGGGCCCTCGGGTGAGAGGGCGATTTCAGCCCGAAGCTGCTCCAGATAGGCCTGGATCGTGGCACTTCCAGGCGCCGACTCGCCCCGGGCCTTGTCGCCGAGGGGCACCACAGCAAAATCGCAGTAGAAACAGCGTCGATGACAGAAGGGAATATGGACATAGGCGCTGCGCGGTGCGGACATCAGCCCAGGCCAATCGAGGAAAGATGGTGCATGCTGCCTGCAGCTGGATTGAGCTGCCGCAAGCCGAGCCATGGTTGAACCGCTCATCCTGATTCTGTTTCTGATTTCCGGAGCTGCCACCGGTTGGATGGGGGTGCACCTGCTTCCCCAGGAACTGCTCGACGAAGGCACCGATGTGGAATTGGTGCGATGGGGCCTCACAGCCGGCGGTGCCGCGGTGGGAGGCGTGGCAGGCCTTGTGTTCAGACGGTTGCGTCAGCAGCTGATGCAGCAGGTGCGCACGATGCCCACTGATCTGCTGGTCAGCCGTGCCGTCG
>WTHL01000032.1 GCA_011523155.1 Synechococcus sp. PL34863bin_39
GGTGCAAGGGTGATGTTGTCGAGGATGGAAAGGTGGGGAAACAGGTTGAACTGCTGGAACACCATGCCCACCCGCCGGCGGATTCGCTGAACCTGGCGTGGATCGGCATCGCTGGTGAGCCGGAGTCCGAGAACCTCGATCTCTCCATCATCAATGGTTTCCAGGCCATTGAACGTACGGATCAGGGTGCTTTTGCCTGACCCTGAGGGACCCATCACCACCAGTACCTCGCCCGTGTCCACCGTCATTGACACGGAATCGAGGGCCCGTTGACCGGCGGCGAAGCTCTTGGTGATGGATCGCGCCGTGATGGCTGCAGGCATAGCGAGTGTTGTTGCGACAGGGATGACTGGTCAGAGGAGTGGGCCGTCAGGTCACCCCACCCATGGGCGGGCCGCTGCGCTCAATCCGGCGGGCCAGCAGAGCCATGGCAGTACAGAACAACCAGTACACACCAGCCAGCCAGACATAGACCTCGAGGTGTCGACCGATGAACGCGGGGTTGGCCAGGAGGCTGCGTCCGATGCCCAGCACTTCGACAAGCCCGAGGAGGGCCATGAGGCTGGTGTTCTGGAGCAAGCCAATCGCCTGGTTGGTGAGGGCCGGCACGGCAATCCTGAGCGCCTGGGGAAGCACGATCAGCCAGAGGGTCTGGAGGCGGCTCAGGCCAATGGCCGCCGCTGCTTCAAGCTGCGTGGGCGGAATGGCCTGCAGCCCGCCGCGGACATCCTCAGCCACGTAGGCGGCGGCGAACAGTCCGAAGGCCACCACCGCCCTCAGAACACGGTTGATCTCCAGCTGCATCGGCAGGAACAGAGGAATGAGCAGTTGGCCGAAGAACAAAACTGCGATCAGGGGGATCGCCCGCATGACATCGATGTAAAGACGGCTGCTGTGTCGAATCACGGGATAGGAACTGCTCCGTCCGAGAGCCAACAGGATTCCCAGGGGAAGGGCCAGCATCAGGCTGCAGACGGTGAGCAGAAGCGTGAGGCTGAGGCCTCCCCAGTCGCGGGTGGGGATCGGCTCAAGTCCGATGCCTCCGCCAAGGAGCCCCAAGCCCAGAGGGATCATGCTGATCCAGCCCCAGGGCAGACCGATCTGAAGCCAACGCGGCGCTCCCCGCAGCGGCACGAGCAGGGTGATCGCAGTGAGCGAGGCCAGCAGACCAAGCCAGAGCTGGGGTCGCCAGCGTTCCTCGCCTGGGTAGCTGCCACTGATGAACAACGGAAGGTTGCGGCTGACCACCGACCAGTCGGCGGCCAACCAGATCCAGCGCAGCGTTGACAAGACAAGCCAGCCCATCAGGACCAGAACCGCAACGCTGAAGAGCGCATCCACTGGATGGCGCCTCAGATGCCTGAGCAGTGAAGACCGTCCTGCCATCAATCCTCAGACGTCAAAGCCGGACGTGATCGCATCAGGTTCAAAGCCGTCAGAAACAAACCAACACCGAACAACGTGCCGAGAGCCCAGACGCTGTCGCTTGGCCACTCAAGCACCAGCAGCACACCGAGCAGCGAGGTGATCAGGCCATCGAGCAGGGTGACGACCGCAGCGGCTCCGGATGTGCTGGCTGCCGCGGCCAGCTCCATCACACCATTCACCAGCAGCACCACACCCGCGAGCAGGGTGAGGCTGATCGCGCTGTCGATCGGGTCGATGACGACCCAGAGCGCCGCTGCGCAGTAGATCACTCCGGAGAGCCCCCACAAGACCTTGGCTGCGTCGTCACCCGAACCGGCAAGCCGAAGAAACTGACCGACACCGGCGGAGAAGGCCACCCCGGCAAGCGCAAGGGTGAGCAGGGTGGCCGACACCAATGGCAGCAGGATCGCAGCCACCGAAGCGACCATGAGCAAGCCTGCAGCCAGCACACGCTTGGGAGGCATCGGATGGAACGAGCAGGTGGAGGCCGAAGCTTAGGAACGTTGCCCTCGCCGGATCACCACCCGGTTAAGCACCTGCATGCCGCCATTGATCAGCAGGTTGAGGACAAGGAAGCTGACCAGCAGCAGCAGAAATCCCTCAATGGCCCGACCGGTCTGGGTGATGGTGGTGTCACTGACCGCGTAGAGGTCGGCGTAACCGACAGCAATGGCCAGCGTGCTGTTCTTGGCAAGGTTGAGGTATTGGCTGCTGAGGCCCGGAAGAATGGCGGGCAGGGCCTGGGGGAGCACCACCCGCCGCAGTCCCATCGGTTCCGGCAGGCCGAGGCTCCGAAATGCCTCCCATTGACCTCGGGGAACAGCATCGAGCCCGCCGCGGACCACCTCAGCAATCGACGCGCCGGTGAACACGCTCAGACCGATCAGCACCGCGGTGAATTCAACGCTGAGATGCACCCCGAGAAGTCCGATTCCCTTGTTGGTGAAACGGACGAGGGAGTCCAGGGGAAAGGGATTCATCGACGGCAGACCGAGCAGAGCCACGAAATACCAGAACAAGAGCTGCAGGAGCAGGGGAACCTGACGGACCAGACCCACATACGAGGCCGCGAGCTGACGGAGGAATGGATTGATGCTGCGCCGCGCTGCTCCAGCGAGAACCCCGAGGACGGTCGCAGTGATCAAGCCAGCCACAATCACCTTGAGGCTGTTGAGCCATCCCACGAACAGGGCCCAGGCATAGGAATCCGAAGGCTTGAAGGGAACCGCGTGTTCAGCCAGGGCAAATCCCGCCGGCCGGCTGAGCCAGCTGAAGCTGACGCCCAGGCCGGTACGGATGAGATTCACCGTGAGGTTGTTGATCAGCACCCCTGCGGCAGACACCAGCACAAGCACAAGGGCCAGCTGCACCAGCAACCGTTTGGTGGGTTGCTTCATGGCTGCATCACGGAACACCTTGAGCTGCAAACGCACAGATCTGGACTCACTGGAATGGAGGTGCGGTCATCGCCCCTCCTTGGCCGTAAAGCTGATTCATGCCACGCGGAATCGGCACCGCACTCGCAGGGCCGAGGTGGCGGTCATAGATCTCGCCGTAATGACCCGTGGCCTCAAGAACCTGCACCACGAAATCTGTGGGAAGGCCCAGCTTGCGTCCGAGATCACCTTCCACGCCCAGGAAGCGCCGCAGACGGGTCTGGGTCGGATCGTTCTCAGCCTGTTGCAGCACCTGCCGCACGTTGGCCTGGGTGATGCCGAGTTCCTCTGCTGTGATCAGGGCGTAGACCACCCAGCGCATGGCATCCGCCAGAGACTGATCACCGCCCACGGACACCGGGGCCAGCGGCTCCTTGCTGAGCACCGACTCGAGAATCGTGTGCTTCTCCGGTTCGGGGAAGCTGGACCGCGCCGCCGCCAGCTGGGAGCGATCGGAGGTCATGGCGCTGCACCGGCCCTGCAGATAGCCAGCGACAACCTGATTCAGATCCTGATATTTGATCGGCGTGTAAGGAAGTCCGCGCGCTTCAAAGGCATCGTTCAGGTTCTGTTCGGTCGTGGTACCGGATCCGACGCAGATGCTTTCGCCACGAAGATCCTCGAGGCGGCGAATGCCAGCGGACTGCTTCACCATCAGTCCCTGGCCGTCGTGAAAGACCACAGGGGCGAAACTCACCCCATTGCCACCGCCCGCATCGCGGCTGAGATTGAACGTGGTGTTGCGGGAGAGCAGATCGACCTCTCCGGTGCGCAGCGCCGTGAAGCGTTCGGGGGCCGTGAGCGGGCGGTATTCGATCGCCTGCGGGTCTCCAATGAACGCTGCGGCGAAAGCCTTGCAGAGATCAACATCAAGACCGGTGTAGGCCCCGGTCTTGTCCAGAAAACTGAAACCGGGAATCTTGCCGCTGACACCACAGCGGAGGGTCTGTCGCTGCTGGATCAGGCCCAGACGTGACACACCTGCATCACCGAGGCTGGCGCAACC
>WTHL01000197.1 GCA_011523155.1 Synechococcus sp. PL34863bin_39
CACGTTCCGCCGTCGGACGTCACCGTGGCGAACCCTCCCGCTGACCTGTTCACCCGCAACGGCTGGTCTGAATTCACCAGCGGCTTCTGGCTTGGCGGCTGTGGTGGCGCTGTTTTTGCCTGGCTGCTCTGCGACACCCTGCACGTTCAGGAGCTCGTCAAAGTGGCCGCTGGTGTGTGGAGCGTCAGCTGAACCAGACTGACAGCAACTGTTCTCTGATCAATTTTTCGACCCTCTGACACCAGAGAGCTTCGACCATTCCGCCCCCGGTGCCATCAACGCACCAGGGGCTTTTCACTGTCAGGATCTGATCATTGTCCCGGTCTCAGGCGCCGACGGTGCGATCGATCTCACGCCCATTTCTGCGCCGCCCTGTCTTCACCATGGTCTGCAGCCTGCTTGTGCTGCTGGCCGGGCTCGTCTCGCTGGCCGGGCTGGGGCTGGAGGACCTGCCGCAGCTGGCGCCCACTCGGGTGAGCGTGCGTGCCACGTTCCCGGCCGCAGGCCCGGAAGTGATCGAGCAGAGCGTGACCTCCGTTCTCGAGCAGCAGCTCAGCGGCCTCGAAGGTCTGGAGAGCATGAGCTCCAACAGTCGCCAGGGCGGGGCGAGCATCAGCCTGCGCTTCAACGACGGCGATCCGGAGATCAACGCGATCAAGGTGCAGAACGAGGTGAACCTGGCCACGCGCCGACTGCCGCAGGCGGTCAGCCGTCAGGGACTCACGGTTCGTCGCTCCTCCGATGACATTCTCCTGATCCTGGGATTCAGTGCTCCGCAGGATCTCTATGCACCCACGTTCATCGGCGGCTGGCTTGATCAGAACCTCCGCAATGCACTGCGCAGCACGCCAGGTGTCGGCGATATCCGCATCTTCGGAAGCAGCGATCTGGCCTTTCGGCTGTGGCTCGACCCCCAGAGGCTGGAACAGTTCGCGCTGACCACCAACGATGTGGTCCGAGCCCTGGGGGAACAGAACGTTCTGGCGGCGATCGGTCGCCTGGGGGAAGCACCGGCCAGACCCGGGCAGGTGTTCAGCCTGCCGGTGGAGGCCGAGGGGCGACTGCGCAGCCGCAGCGACTTCGAGGCCATGGTGGTCAGCCGCACAACCCGCGGAGGATTGATCAGGCTCAGGGATGTGGGCCGGGTGGAGCTGGGGAAAACCAGCTACGGCAGCAGCGCCCTGAACCTTCAGGGCGAACGCACGGTGGCCGTGGGGATCTACCAGCGTGATGGCGCCAATGCCCTGGCCGTGAGCCACGCCGTGAACACGGCGTTGAAACGACTGGAAACGAGCTTTCCGCCTGGCCTCACCATGCAGGAGATCGTGGATGTGGCCGACACCGTGCAGACCAACCTCGATCGCACGACCGCGACCCTGCGGGATGCCGTGCTGCTGGTCCTGGTGGTGCTGTTGCTGTTTCTGGGCAGGTGGAGGCTGGCGCTGATCCCAGGGCTCGCCGTTCCTGTGGCACTGATCGGCAGCCTCAGCCTGGTCAAGCTCAGTGGCTCGAACATCAACAGCCTGATTCTGTTCGGCCTGGTCATGGCCACGGGGATCGTGGTGGATGACGCGATCGTGGTGAGCGAAGACATCGCGGGGCGGATCGAGGCAGGGGCAGATCCCCAGAGCGCAGCTGAGAACGCCATGGCCGAGCTCGGTGGCGCCGTGGTCGCGACGTCTCTGGTCCTTGCGGCGGTGTTTGTTCCCGTGCTGCTGATTCCTGGATCCATCGGTCGGTTGTACGAACCGATCGCCCTGGCGATCAGTGGCGCCATTCTCTTCTCCACGTTCAACGCACTGACCTTCACGCCGATGGCCTGCGCCAGGGTGCTGGGCCCCGGTGGAGGCCGTCTGCCCGGTCCACTGCGTCGCCTGAGTGAGGCACTTCGCCTGGGAATGACCACCCTCCAGAGCCACTACGACCGGGTGCTGGCGATCTGGCTGGGTCAGCAACGGCTGATGGTGGCGTTGCTCCTGGGTGGCCTCCTGATCACAGGGCTCAGCCTTGCGGTGATGCCGACAGCCTTCATCCCGGATGAAGACCAGGGACAGGTGCGTGGTTATTTCACCCTTGCGGATGGGGCCAGTCTTGAACGCACCGAAGCGGTGATGGACGCGATCCGGCAGACCGTGGCCGAGGAACCCCTCGTGCGGACAGGCAATTTCTACGCCGGCAGCTCATTCGGGCAGAGCGGCGAGAACACCGGTTCCTTTTATCTCCGCCTGACCCCTCAGCAGGACCGCCGCAGGCCAGACCAGAGCAGCGAAGCGGTCAAGGACCGCCTGAATGCAGCCCTGCGGGAAAGGATCCGCGACGCCAGGGTGATCGTCACGACGCCACCCACCGTGCGGGGCTTCAGCAGTGAGGCAGGCCTGCAGATGCAGCTGCTCGATCGCAGTGGGGGACAGCTGAGCCTGACCGAGTTTGAGCGGCAGGCGAGGCGCTTCATCCAGACAGCCCAGACCACAGGTCTGTTCGAACGGGTGGGCACACGGTTCGACGCCACATCCCCTCGCTGGAAACTGGAGATCGATCGGGATCAGATGGCGGCACTCGATCTGCCGCTCGATCGCACGCTCCGGGACATCGGCACTGCAATCGGAGGGCGATACATCGATGACACCTTTGAAGGAGGACGGATCCGAACGATCTATGTACAGCTGGAGGGCAGTGAACGCTCAGCACCCGGCGACCTCACCAGCCTGATGGTGCGCAACCGGCAGGGAGAGCTGGTGAGCGTCAGCAATGTGATCCGGGTCTCCAGAGCGGAAGGCGCCAGCAGCATCGCTCACTACAACCAGGATCGCGCCATCAGCATCACGGCCATCCCGGCCGACGGAGTGAGCACAGGCGTGGCGATCGATCGCCTTGAAACCATGGCCCGAGAGACCACGGGATCCAATCTGGGCCTGAGTTTCACAGGCCTGGCCAGGGAGGAGACACGGGCGGAGACGATGTCCTGGATTCTGTTCAGCCTCAGCCTGATCGTGGTGTATCTGCTGCTGGCAGGCCTTTACGAAAGTTTCCTTGACCCCCTGATCATCCTGCTGACCGTGCCCCTCGCCCTGCTGGGCGCGGTGATCGGCCTCAAGCTCAGGGGGCTGCCCCTGGATGTCTACGGCCAGATGGGTCTGCTGGTGCTGGTGAGTCTGGCGGCAAAGAACGGAATCCTGATCGTGGAATTTGCCAATCAACGGGTGGCGCAGGGCCTTGAGCGAACGGCTGCCATTCGCGCTGCGGCCGTGACGCGCATGCGGCCGATTCTGCTGACGGCGGTCACATCTCTGGCGGGCTTCCTGCCACTGCTGCTCGCCAGTGGGAGTGGTTCTGCCAGCCGCATCAGCATCGGCACCGTGGTGTTCAGCGGGTTGCTGGTCTCGACCCTGCTGTCACTGTTCCTCGTTCCAGGCATGTATCTGCTGCTGAAGAATGCCTTGGTGCCGGAATCGGGACAGAGCCGGAAAGGGTGATCTCTGAACACAGGCTGCAGCCAACGCCCCCCTAAGGTGACGATCCGATCTCACGCGTCGCACGGTTGCACACGGCCTGAGCCATGACCCTTACGCCCATCCCGACTTCTCAGAGCAGCGACCAGGCTCAGTTCTTTGACTACGGATCCGCAGCCAATCCTCTTCAGAAAGGCCTGATCAGCAGGATTCCCTACCGCAGCTTCTCGGCCGATTTCTTTGATGGCCAGGGGTGCGCGGTGCAACCCCTTGACCTCAGTGCGGAGCTGCAATGCGAGGGACCGGCGACAGGCCCTTCGCTCTGCGCGAACTTCATTCGCCTCGATGTCGGAAGCCTGCGCACCAGTGCCGACGCCACCAGCCAGCTGTTCTTCGTTGCGCGA
>WTHL01000276.1 GCA_011523155.1 Synechococcus sp. PL34863bin_39
GCCAGCTCCAGAAGGAAGACGCCACCATCTACTCCGAGGTGTTTGCCACCAACCGCGGTGGTGCTCTCGTGCGTGTTGAAGGCCTGCGCGGCTTCATCCCCGGCAGCCACATCAGCACCCGCAAGCCCAAGGAAGAGCTGGTCGCAGACTTCCTCCCCCTCAAGTTCCTGGAGGTGGATGAAGAGCGCAACCGCTTGGTGCTCAGCCATCGTCGTGCTCTGGTCGAGCGCAAGATGAATCGCCTGGAAGTGGGCGAGGTCGTGATTGGCACGGTTCGCGGCATCAAGCCTTACGGCGCCTTCATCGACATTGGTGGCGTCAGCGGCCTGCTGCACATTTCCGAGATCAGCCACGAGCACATCGAGACGCCTCATTCCGTGCTCAATGTGAACGACCAGATGAAGGTCATGATCATCGACCTCGACGCTGAGCGTGGGCGCATCTCCCTCTCCACCAAAGCTCTCGAGCCTGAGCCCGGTGACATGCTGACCGACCCTCAGAAGGTGTTCGAAAAAGCTGAAGAGATGGCAGCCCGTTACAAGCAGATGCTGATGGAGCAGGCTGAAGAAGGCGAAGAGGCCTACGGCATGATGGGCTGAGAACAGCGCATCCAAATGGCTCAGTTGCTGCTCTGTGGCAAGCCTCTGGGCGACTTTGACGGGGTGCTGTTCGACAAGGACGGCACCCTTTCCCATAGCGAACCCCGCTTGGTCGAGCAGGGACAAAGCCGCGTTGAAGCAGCCTGCGCGTGTCTGCTTGCGCAAGGTCAGGCCCGTGGCCACGACATGGAGGCGAACATCACAAGGTTTCGGGAACTCCTGCTTCAGGCCTACGGCCTGGTTGGTTCCTGTGTCAGCCCCGAAGGACTCCTGGCCGTTGCCTCACGCCAGCACAATCTTCTGGCCACGGCCACTCTCTTCAGCCTGATGGGCGAGTCCTGGCCTCAGGCTCTCGTTCTCGCAGAGCAGAGCTTTGAGAACGCTTCCCGCGCCCGGCAAAGCGCACGCGATGAGGCGAAAGAGGCCTCAAGTCCTCTTCTGCCGGACGCGGGCAAGATCATCCACAGACTCAAGGAGACGGGGGTGACCTGTGCTGTGATCAGCAATGACACCCGGGCAGGGATCGAACGGTTCCTGACCAGCCATCAGCTGAACGCCCACATCTCAGGAATCTGGAGTGCGGATGATCATCCCAATAAACCTGACCCCTCAGCAGTGCATGCACTGTGCGAGCAGCTCGCGCTCAAGCCCGAGCGTTGCGTGCTGATTGGGGATGCGGATTCAGATCTGCTGATGGCGCGACGGGCGGGAATTGGCCTCAGCCTCGGCTATGTCGCGGGCTGGACGCGAAGTCCGAACCTCACACACCACGAAAAAATCATCAGCCACTGGGAGGATCTGGAGGTTGTTGCGCCTTGATCGATGCCGTGACAGCCGCCAACTAAAGTCTCCGGCAAGACAGAGTCAAAATGAGCCAGTACGTTTTCACCTCGGAATCAGTGACCGAGGGGCATCCGGACAAAATCTGCGACCAGGTCAGCGATGCCGTTCTGGATGCACTGCTGGCACAGGATCCATCCAGTCGCGTGGCCTGCGAAACGGTTGTGAACACCGGCCTCTGCATGATCACCGGTGAGGTCACATCCAAGGCCCAGGTTGATTTCATCAGCCTGGTGCGTGGTGTGATCCGCGAAATCGGCTACAGCGGTGCCAGGGCCGGTGGCTTCGATGCCAACAGCTGCGCTGTGTTGGTGGCACTCGATCAGCAATCGCCCGATATCGCCCAGGGTGTGGACGAAGCTGACGACCATGCGGGCGACCCGCTGGATCTGGTCGGGGCAGGCGACCAGGGAATCATGTTCGGCTACGCCTGCAATGAAACTCCAGAGCTGATGCCCCTGCCGATCAGCCTGGCGCACCGCCTCTCCCGACGCCTGGCGGAGGTCCGTCATGACGGCACCCTCGACTATCTGCTGCCAGACGGCAAAACCCAGGTCAGCGTCGTTTACGAGAACGACAGGCCGGTGGCCATCGACACCATTCTGATCTCAACACAGCACACCGCTGAAGTCGCGGGACTGACTGATGAGAAAGGAATCCGGGAACGCATCAGCGCTGACCTCTGGACCCACGTCGTGGAGCCCGCAACCGCTGATCTCGATCTCAAGCCAAACCAGGACGCCACCAAATTTCTGGTGAACCCCACCGGCAAATTTGTGGTGGGTGGACCGCAGGGCGATGCAGGCCTGACAGGTCGCAAGATCATCGTCGACACCTACGGCGGTTACGCGCGTCATGGCGGCGGAGCCTTCTCCGGGAAAGACTCCACCAAGGTGGATCGCTCAGCGGCCTACGCCGCCCGTTTCGTGGCCAAAACCCTTGTGGCAGCAGGCTTGGCGGAACGGGTCGAAGTGCAGCTCAGCTACGCGATCGGTGTCGCCAGGCCCGTCTCGATCCTCGTCGAATCCTTCGGGACCGGCAGGATCTCCAATGCTGATCTGACCAGCCTGGTCCAGAAGCATTTCGACCTTCGCCCCGGGGCCATCATCGAAACCTTCGGCCTCCGTGACCTCCCCCAGCAACGGGGTGGGCGCTTCTTCCAGGACACAGCGGCCTACGGCCATTTCGGACGCCCAGACCTCAATCTGCCTTGGGAGGATGTCAGTGCCAAGGCCAAGGAGATTCAGCAGGCCTGATCCGTGATGCAACCGCTGGCGCTCGGTGTGGACCTGGGCACCAGCGGTGTTCGCGTTGCCGTCATTGATCCCGACGCAACGCTCCTGCACTGTTCCGCTCTCCTCTACCCCTCTGGCTTGCGTCATGCCGACGACTGGCGTGCGTGCACCAAACAGCTGATCAGAGCCATTCCGGCCGAGCTGAGAGACAAGATCCACGCCATGGCCGTGGATGGCACCTCGGGCACCCTGCTGGCGTGCCGCACCACAGGGCATCCCCTCGGACCAGCGCTCACCTACAGCGAGAGCTGCATCGAACAGGCAGAGCGTCTGCAGACCCTGGCAAGCGACGGCGGCCCTGCCGCCAGCAGCAGCGGAAGCCTGGCTCGGGCATTGCGGCTCCTCGATCAGCATCACGACCCTGATGGAGACCCGGTTCTGCTGCGGCACCAGGCGGATTGGCTGACCGGTTGGTTGCTGCAGGACTGGTCATGCGGAGAGGAGGGCAACAATCTCCGCCTTGGATGGCAACTGGAGGAGAGTCGATGGCCCAAGGGATTCATCGGACAGCCATGGACAACCGTCTTGCCTGAGATCAGGGCCAGTGGCCATCTGCTCGGACACCTCCACCCCAACGTGGCGACATCCCTGGGCCTGATGCCGACCGTGAGGATTGTTGCGGGTACCACAGACGCCAATGCAGCCGTTCTGGCAGCCAACCCGGCACAGGGGGATGGCATCACGGTTCTGGGAACGACCCTGGTGCTGAAACAGTTCACCGATGCTCCGCTGCGTGGCCCTGGCATCACCAACCACCGCGTCGCCGGACGCTGGCTTTGCGGCGGCGCATCCAACACCGGTGGTGGCGTTCTGCAGCAGGAGTTCCCGGGTCTTGACCTCGACGAGCTCAGCCGTCAGATCGACCCCGAACAATCAAGTGGCCTGCACTATCGACCCCTCCCGAATGTCGGTGAGCGCTTCCCCTACGACGACCCTGCACTGAAGCCGATTCTGGAACCCAGGCCTGTCAGTGATGCGCTGCATCTGCACGGTCTTCTGGAGGGGATGGCGCGGATCGAAGCAGAGGGTTGGAGGTTGCTCACTCGCCTGGGTGCACACCCACCCAGGCGAGTGAGCAACCTCCAACCCTCTGCTT
>WTHL01000166.1 GCA_011523155.1 Synechococcus sp. PL34863bin_39
GTCAACCACCGTCACGTCTCTCAGGCTGATGTTGATCTCACCCTCAGCGTCTTCAGGGATGTCGACGAGGATTCCATGATTGGCAGCGCCCTCATTGCCATCAAATGTGATTCCAGAGACAGACACATTCGCATCGCTCGTGACGCTGAAGATTGAATCGATTCCCGAATCCAGTTCCGTGATCAGATTGACGCCATGTCCTCTCAGGTTGAGATCGCCATCGCCGCCATAAACAAGCCCGTCAGTGAGTGTTAGGTCTGATGCCTTAATGATAATCGTGTTCTTCTTGTCATTGGATTCACTCGCGGCCTCCATGGCCAGTGCAAGTTCTTGCTCTGTGCTGACAACAAACGAAGCCAAAGCTCATATCCATAAGGGGACAAATTGACTGTCCCACGTGAAATCCATCAGGCGTTTATCTGTTCGTCAAGCTGTCTCAAGCCTTCGGCAAAGATTCAGCTAAGAAAATCTTAAGTGGCTGTGTTGGCGTTGATGTTGCTGGCCTCGATGCAGTGTGGCTCTTCTGTGCTCTTCTGTGAGCTGATGGTTGAAGTCGGTGCCAGCTGCCGGTTTACCCTCAGTCATTTCTGCGTTCTCGGCCCGTATCCGTTAGTTGCGTTCGGGTCATGTCTGTGTCCTTGGCTCACAGCAGGCGATGCCGCCGTCTTGCGACGCAGGCATCCGCCCTCACGGGTGCTTGAAGAGGATCCCGTGGTGCAGCGTGCGACCACCTGGTCTGTCTTTGCAGCGTGTTCGGGTCTGTGTGTGCCCTGGGTAGCTTCACGTGCTCAGTGGGCGCGGATCAGGAAAGCGTTCTGTCCCCCCTGCTCCAGGCTCTTGAGGCTCGTCGGAGGCTTCCGCCTGGCCCGGCTCAAGGGCTCTCGCCCATCCCTGGAGCCGCTCCTGAGGTTGCTCGAGCAATAAAAAAGCCCCTCAAACGGAGAGGCTGTCAGTGGGGTTGATCGGGAAGAAAAATCGGAGCGGCGGGATTTGAACCCACGACCCCCACTACCCCAAAGTGGTGCGCTACCAAGCTGCGCTACGCCCCGGCAGAACGAAGCTATCACAAGGCATGTCGCCCACCGCTTCTCCGCTTGATCGCCCTGAGGAGGCGGTGCGTCAGCTGCTCGCGGGAGTCGCTGCTGTACCCCCACAGCCGCATCTCACGGCCAAGCTCACGCAGCTCCCGCAGCGCCATCGAGGCCAGCTGGAGCTCAGGCAGGGTTCTCCAGGCACGCGTCGTCATCGGCATGGACGTGCCGTTCTTTCGCACGTCCATCGACAGGGTTCCTTCGGCCAGCCACTCAGGGATCAGCACCACAAGCACCGCCAGCAATCCGTACAGCTCAACCAGTCCCCGTGGCAGAGGATGCAGCTGGCGTCGCTGTCGTGGATCGCCTGGGGCGGACAAAGCGGATCAGTGGACAGGAACACCGCTCACCTTGCCAGCAGACGCGAGCGCCGCGGGTCAATGGTGGTCAGATCTGAAGCGAATCGCTGCGCTCCGGTGTCGGAGAACGCCAGAGCAGCGGCGGGCCGTCGGGGTTGCTGGGCCTCTGGCTGAAGATCAGACCGAACACCAGCGCCAGGGTCACCAGCAAAGCCAGCAGAACAGTCCAGTCGGGCAACACCGGCTTCATTGCACGCTGATCGGACTGTTGTCACCACGCAGCACGCAGTGCGAGATCGTCCAGTCGTAATGGGACCAGACGCTCTTGGGCAGCTTGAAGGCTGAGCCCTCAAAGGCAGTCAGCGGCACCCCACTGGGCATTGCGGAGCAGTAGGGGCGGCTGCCAGGTTTGGCCAGGTACTGCTGGTGGTAGTCCTCGGCGGCGAAGAAGGTCTGATCCGCTTTGATCTCCGTGGTGATGGCATCAAAGCCTTTGGCTGTGAGTGCTTGCTGATACGACGCCTGGCTGGCGCGTGCGAGTTCGAGCTGGCGGCTGTTGGTGGTGTAGATCGCAGAGCGGTACTGACTGCCGCAATCGTTGCCCTGGCGATCACCCTGGGTCGGGTCATGGCATTCCCAGAACAGTTTGAGCAGATCGCTGAAATCGATCGCCGGTGCGCTCCAGACGACCCGCACGACTTCCGTGTGTCCGGTGCGCCCACTGCAGACCTGGTTGTAGCTGGGGTTGTCGACGGTGCCACCGGCGAATCCAACGGCCGTGGTCACCACGCCCGGAAGCCGCCAGAACCCCTTCTCCGCGCCCCAGAAGCATCCGCAGGCGAACAGGGCTTCCTCCTGGTCCGACATCAGCGGCGCATTCAGGGCACTGCCCAGAACGGCATGGCGAAGCGGCTCGCCCGCTGGTGTTTCAGGAGATTGACCGGTCAACCAGGAGGGCAGCATCAAGGCAGGATCTAGCTGGATCCACGTTAGGAATCCTGTGCTGCCTGCAGCTGAATGTGATTCAGCAGCGTCGTGACGAAGGCAAACAACAGAAAGGGAAGGCTCAGCACCAGAATCAGCCCAACACCGACCAGTGCAAACAGGGGTCGACTTGAGCCCATCAATCCAAGTCCCGCCGCAAGGCTGACGAAGATGACCGCCATCCAGGCGAGCACCTGGACATAGATATCGCCGAAGGTGAGCGTGCAGCGCACCGCATAGCGCTTGGCGGTGGACATGATGGTCTGACCGTGAGACGGCAGCTTCAGCTAAGCCGGATTTGCCAGATCAGGCCACTGCTTCGAGACGTTCCGAAGCCTGTTCCCGCTCCCACAGGCGCTTGTAAGGACCTTCCACATTCACAAGATCCGTATGGCGACCTTGCTGAACCAGCTGTCCCTGCTCGATCACCAGAATTCTGTCGCAGGCCGCAGCGGCGGACAGCTGGTGGCTGATCATCACAATCGTTCTTTGCCGCTGGGCACGGATCGAGGCCAGGATCGCGGCCGCGGTGTTGTTGTCGACGCTGGCCAGAGCATCGTCGAGCACCAGCACCGGAGAGCGCATCAGCAGAGCCCTGCCGAGGGCCGTGCGTTGGCGTTGGCCACCACTCAAGGTGATGCCCCGTTCTCCCACGAGGGTGTTGAAACCATCAGGGAATCCCCGGATGTCGTCGAGAAGACGCGCCTGCTCCGCTGCTGCCTCCACTCGAGCATCGGACGCCTCAGGATCCCCGTAGCGGAGATTGTCCGCCAGGCTGCTGGTGAACAGGTACCCCTCCTGGGGCACCAGTGCCATCTGGCGGCGCAGATCACCGAGGCGGACCTGGGTCAGATCGCAGCCATCCAGGAACAGCTGCCCCTCTCCCACCTCGACCATGCGACTCAGGGCCCGGGCCAGGGTCGTTTTGCCGCATCCGACAGGACCCACCACGGCCACCAGCTCGCCCGGTTCGATCACAAAGGTCAGATCCGACAGGGTGTCGCGATCGCAGTCGTCGTAGCGAACCGACAGACCACGGGCTTCGATTCGACCGGTCACATCCGCTGGAAGGTCGATCGGATCGACCGGATCGGCGATCACAGGCTGCCGTCTCAGCAGTTCCTCCACCCTCTCGAGGCTCACCTGGCCGGTCTGGAATGTGTTGAGGGTGAAGCCAAGCAATGCTGTCGGGAACACCAGCCGCTCCACGTACAGAATCATGGCCACCAGGCCACCGATACTGAGTGAACCGGCAGCGAGCTGGCCACTGCCGATCGCCAGCAGCAGCAGCAGGGAAATCGATGAGATTCCCTCAAGCAGCGGAAATAAGGTGCTGCGGGTACGTGCCAGGCGGATCGCTGCATCCCGGTAGTTGCGGTTCCGCTGCTCGAAGGCTTCCTGTTCCTGGGCTTCCTGCCCGTAGATCTTGATGGC